>JAEWCF010000100.1 GCA_023390775.1 Bacteroidota bacterium
ACCTGCTGGCGGTTATCCGGTTGCCCCTGTGCATTTACGTTTTTTACTGTTTCTTCGGTTTGCAATTCGGAACGATTGTCGGCAGCATTACCCGACGGTGATTTTAGGTTCCGATCCCCGGAAGCGATCGCGCCTGCCGTGTTTGCAACTCCGACCTGCTTCTGCCCGGCAGTTTTCGGCAACTTCTCCGAGTTACCGGATTGGGTAGTGCCGGCTACCGAATTTCGGTCCTGGCCCGCAATTGCCGGAGATGACTGATTCCTTCGATTCCCGGGAGCGTTGTTTCGCACTCCATTCGAGGTGTTCTTTTGTTCCGAAGCGACGGCTTTTTGATAAGGCTCGGTAATTTGCACCTCGCCCGCCGCTTGGTTAAAGCTGCCTGCCTTTTTTTCGATTTCCTTTTCGGAACCCGCAACGCCTTCGATAAGCGACCCGGGTGCCGGCGTGAGCGGAGGCGCCACCGATCCCGAATCGATCCTGACGGGAGCTGTGCCTTCAGGCGCCGTAACCACACGTTGCGAGTTGGCATCGGCATCCATCCTCCACAAATTCCATAGTGCAAGGCCAATCAGAAACAAGGCAGCCACGCCCGAGAGTTTCCACCAAATGGGGATGACCCTGCGCTTTTTCTTTTTGTTGAGCTCTTCCTCTATCCGGTCCCACATATATTCGGGCGGATTTGCCTCGAAATCGCGGAACTTTTCCTGAAAGAGCCTGTCAATATTCTTTTTCTCCATCATTTCGCCGACGATATTTTGTGCGACGTACCGTAATTGTCAATTTTCTCCTTTAAAATCATCCTCGCCCGAGCCAGGTTTGATTTTGATGTGCCGGTGGTGATTCCCAGCATTTCGGCTATGTCCTTGTGCGCATAACCGTCAATCACGTACAGATTGAAAACCAGCCTGTAGCGGTCCGGAAGTTCCTGGATGATCTTCATCAGGAAATCCATCGGGATTTGGTCGTCGTCGATTTCGACTTCGGCCTCATCGGGGAAATTTTCGTGGATCAGCTCCAAAAAATTCTGTCCCCGATACTGCTGCAACACATTGTTGATCATGACCCTCTTGGCCCAACCCTCAAAGGAACCCTTGAAATTGAACTGCCCGATCTTGTTGAAAATGATCAGGAATCCGTCCTGCAAATGGTCCTCCGCTTCCGCATAATTGCGCGAATACTTCAAGCAAACCGCAAACAACTTAGATGAAAATAATCTATATAATTGTTCCTGAGCCCGTGTATCATTGTTCTTGCAATCGTTAATGAGCTTGTCTAAACTCAACGCGGAAATTTTTATGTTACGGCACTATAGCTTCCCTTTCAATGTACGTATCTACCCCGTTCGCATCCCTGCTGTTCCAGAACCTGAACAAATAGGTTCCCGATGCCGCCGGCGTAAAACTGTAGGGTATTTCATAAACCGTTTCGTCGGCCTCGCAGTTGTTGTCGTTCATTTTGACGAAACGTACCGCAACGTTCCGGGTAAATTGGTTGCCTTCCGAAAAAAAGCCGTTGAAAATGTAGCAATCAGACGGCCTCTTGTATTGAATGATGATCTGTGAGGTGCTGTCCACCTTGTAGGCAGAGGGCATCTCCACATCTTCAATGGTCGAGGCAAACAACTCAGTACCGGGTTCGTCGCTGACGCTGCACGAAACCAAGGTGACGGCTGCGAAAACAAGCGAAATAATCTTCTTCATCATCAATATTATATTTCTACGCAAGGACAAGATACGAATATGTGGCAAGGGTTGCGTAGGGGCGAAAAAAAAGCTGCGCGAGGCAGCCTTTTTTTTGACGAATGACGAATGACGAATGATGAATGACAAATGTCGAGCGAAGGTTCTACAATGATAATCGCAACGGATAATTTTCTAAGGACTTGTCATTTGACATTCGACATTTGACATTCGACATCAAAGAGTCTCTTTGATCTTCGCTTTGATCTTTTGTTCGAGTTCCTCGGCGAGTTCCGGGTTGTCCTTGATCATGACCTTGACCGCGTCGCGCCCCTGGCCAATCTTGGTATCGCCGTAGCTGAACCAACTTCCCGATTTGCGGATGATCTCAAATTCAACGGCAAGGTCGAGGATCTCGCCCGTTTTGGAAACGCCTTCACCGTACATAATGTCGAATTCGGCGGTCTTGAACGGCGGCGCGACCTTGTTTTTCACGACCTTTACTTTTGTGCGGTTGCCGATGACATTGTCGCCATCCTTGATCTGCGAAGAACGGCGGATGTCAAGGCGTACCGAGGCATAAAATTTCAGTGCGTTACCTCCCGTGGTGGTTTCCGGGTTGCCGAACATCACTCCAATTTTTTCGCGGAGCTGGTTGATGAAGAATACGGTGCAGTTTGTCTTGCTGATCGTCGCCGTCAATTTCCGCAGCGCCTGCGACATCAACCTTGCATGAAGCCCCATCTTGGAATCGCCCATCTCGCCCTCGATCTCGCTCTTGGGCGTCAGTGCCGCAACCGAGTCGATCACCACGATGTCGATCGCCCCTGAACGGATCAGGTTCTCCGCGATCTCAAGCGCCTGCTCGCCGTTATCGGGCTGTGAGATGATAAGGTCCTCAATATTGACGTCGAGTTTTTGCGCATAGTTCCGGTCAAAGGCATGCTCGGCATCGATGAAAGCCGCGATTCCGCCTGCCTTTTGAGCCTCCGCGATTGCGTGCAAAGTCAATGTCGTCTTACCCGATGATTCCGGGCCGTATATTTCGATGATCCGGCCTTTTGGATAGCCGTTGACGCCGAGCGCGAGGTCCAGCCCAAGCGATCCGGATGAAATCGTTTCCACTTCCTCAACCGCCTGGTCGCCCATTTTCATGACCGTTCCCTTGCCGTAGGTTTTGTCAAGTTTGTCCAGCGTGAGCTGCAACGCCTTGAGTTTTGCTTCTTTTTCTGCGTTCATTTTCGTGATTTTAACAGCCGGAATGGCTGGCGTAAAAATACCTTTTTTCATACACAAACTTAGGATTGTTGATAAAATTCGGGGTAGGGTTTTCCCGCCGCAAATGTTAATTCGGCAGTAGAATTGATGCCGTGCCAATTACGGATTCCCGATTAATTTTAGTAATTTTGACCGGTAATTTTCTGCCCGTATGCAAAAGATCATTTCGGTGCCAATATCGGCAGTTTATTATTTGTTCTTTGGGCTTTGCCTGATCGTGTTCCATCCCGTCCAGGTGATCTGTTTGAAACTCTTCGGGTATCAGGCACACAAGAAAAGCGTCGATTACCTCAATTTTTGCCTGCTCCGCTGCACGCATCTTTTGGGTACGACCTATTCATTCAGGAATCGTGAACGTGTGCCAAAGGGCGTTCCCCTGATCATCGTCGCCAATCACCAAAGCCTTTATGACATCATTGCCATTATCTGGTTCATGCGCCGGTGGCATCCCAAATTCGTCAGCAAGAAGGAGTTGGGAAAGGGAATTCCCAGCGTGTCGTACAATCTGCGGCACGGAGGTTCCGTTTTGATAGACAGGAAAGACCCAAAGCAGGCGATTCCGGTGATCAAATCCCTATCGGAATACATACAGGCCAACACGCGGTCGGCGGTAATTTTTCCCGAGGGGACCCGCAGCAAGACCGGAAAGCCCAAGGAATTCGCGCAAAGCGGATTGAAGATTTTATGCAAGTACGCACCGTCGGCCTATGTGGTCCCGGTCACCATCAATAATTCGTGGAAAATGGTCCGTTACGGATTCTTTCCGCTGGGGTTGGGCAACCGCCTCGAATTTACCATTCACGAGCCGATGGCCGTCGCATCGATGCCGTTTGAGGAACTCTTCAAAAGGACCGAAGAAGCAGTCGTCTCGCACATTAAAAAATTATGTCACAGCACAACATACGCCTTGAAGTCATGCAGTTCCTCGAAAAGAATATCGAGGAGTTTGTCGATGAATACCTGATTCCGGTTGAAACCATCTGGCAACCCACCGACTTTTTGCCGGACAGCCAGTCCGAAGGGTTTTACGACGAGGTTAAGGAACTTCGCGAACTGGCCAAGGAGCTTCCGTATGACTTTTGGATCGTGCTCATCGGCGACACCATCACCGAGGAGGCGCTTCCCACCTACGAGTCGTGGCTTATGGACGTGGACGGCGTCGGGCAGGTCGAGAACAACGGCTGGTCAAAGTGGGTGCGCAACTGGACTGCCGAGGAAAACCGTCACGGCGATTTGCTCAACAAATACCTTTACCTCTCGGGACGCGTGAACATGCGTGAGGTCGAGATCACCACGCAACACCTTTTGGCCGACGGATTCGACATCGGCACAGGCCGCGATCCGTACAAAAATTTCGTTTACACAAGTTTCCAGGAACTCGCGACCTATATCTCGCACAACCGCGTGTCGCAACTTGCGCGCAATTACGGCGAAAAGAAACTCTCGAAGATGTGCCGCATGATCGCCGGTGACGAAATGCGCCATCACCATGCCTACAGCGAGTTCGTTCACCGCATTTTCCAGGTCGATCCCAGCGAGATGATGCTGGCGTTCCAGTATATGATGAAGCGCAAGATCGTCATGCCGGCGCAGTTTCTTCGTCAGTCGGGAGAGAAAATCTCGGCGGCTTTTGAGCATTTTTCCGACAGCGCGCAACGCATCGGGGTGTACACGGCGCAGGATTATGTCGAGATCATGCAGAAATTGATCGCCCGGTGGGAAATCGAGAAAATTTCAAATTTGACCGATGAGGCCGAGAAAGCCCGCGATTTCCTGATGAAGTTGCCTGCGCGAATGGCCAAGATTTCAGAGCGGTTGATCATTCCCGAGGAATCGCACATCTTCAAGTGGGTGGAGCCTGCATCGGTAAAATAATGGACATCATTGCGAGTACCGAAGCGTTCGTCCGGGAAAGATTAAGCGGTGCCGAGGCCGGTCACGACTGGTTCCACACCGACCGCGTGCGCAAGAATGCACTCTTGATTGCCCAAACCGAGGCCTGTGACAAACTCGTCGTGGAACTTTCGGCACTGCTGCACGACATCGCCGACAGCAAGTTCAACGATGGCGATGAAACAATTGGCCCGAAGATGGCCCGCGAATTCCTTGAAACCTATCATGTAGAGCAATCGATCGTCGATCACGTCGTCGCCATTATCGAAAATATTTCGTTCAAGGGAGGAAATTTCAATCGGGAATTTTCATCTGCGGAACTCGACATTGTCCAGGACGCCGACCGCCTGGATGCGATCGGCGCCATCGGAATAGCCCGCGCCTTTCATTACGGCGGCTTCAAGAACCGATTGCTTTACGATCCGTCGGTAATCCCGCAGTTCGACATGACGCGCGAGCAGTACAAGAACTCATCGGCACCCACCCTCAATCATTTCTACGAGAAACTCTTCCTGCTCCGCGACCGGATGAATACGCCCACCGGCAAACGGCTTGCGGAGAAACGCCATCAGGTCCTCGAATCCTTCGTCTCGCAATTCCTGGCGGAGTGGAACGGCGAGAAATAGACAAAGAAAAACCCGCACGTGGCGGGCTCGCATTTATTTTCCTGAGAATTCCGGTTTCCGTTTATTGAGAAAGGCCGTTGTGCCTTCCTTGAAATCCTCGGTCCCGAAGCAATATCCAAATGCCGTGATTTCGGTCTTGAAGCCGTCGTTACCGCGGAATCCGGCATTGACCGCCTTGATCGCGCGCCCAATGGCTGTTGGCGAATTGCGCATGATCTTTTGGGCTATGCCATGGGTAAATTCCAGCAGTTCCGCTTGAGGGACAACGTGATTGACCAGTCCGGCCGACATCGCCTCCTGCGCGCTCATCATCCCGGCTGTCATGATCATTTCCATCGCGCGGCCCTTGCCGATAAGTTCCGGCAAACGCTGCGTCCCGCCGTATCCGGGAATGACGCCCAGGGAAACTTCGGGCAACCCCATTTTCGCGTTATCCGAAGCAATCCTGAAATGGCAGGACATCGCGAGTTCCAACCCGCCGCCGAGCGCAAAACCGTTGATGGCGGCAATGACCGGTTTGCGGAGGTTTTCCACGAAGTCAAAGAGCAGTTCCTGGCCTTCGGCGGCTAATTGTGCGCCTTCCTCCACCGAAAAATCGGCAAATTCGGAGATATCGGCGCCGGCCACGAAAGCTTTTTCGCCACTGCCGGTGAGGATGATGACGCGGACCTCCGGGTCTTTCTGCAGGTCATTGAAGGCCGCGTTGAGTTCCCGGATCGTGGATTTGTTGAGCGCGTTGAGTTTTTCGGGGCGGTTGATGCGCACCGTCGCAATTTTGTCCTGGATTTCGAGTAGGATGTTTTGGTATGTGGTGGTTTCCATATTAGTTGTTGATGATGGGCAATGAGACGGTGAACTTGGTCCCCTGCCCGGGTTGGCTTTCAAAAGTAATGGTTCCTTTATAATTTTCGATGATATTTTTGATGATTCCCAGGCCAAGACCCATGCCGCTGCTCTTGGTGGTGAATTTGGGTTCGAATATGTGCGATGCGTTGCGCGGATCGATTCCCGTCCCGTTATCGGCCACTTCAATAAGTACGTTTTCGCCGTCCCTGCGGATGGATACCACTACCGATTTTTCAACTTGCTCTGCCGGAATGGCCTGGATCGCGTTTTTGACCAGGTTGGTGATGATGCGGATGAGTTGCGTGCGGTCCATCCGGGAGATGATTTCCTTTTCGGCGCTCTCGAAGCGGATGAAATCCTCGTTAAAGATGTCAAGCGCCAAGTCCACGACATTGACCACGTTGAGGTTCTCGTTTTGTTGGGCGGGCATCGAAGCGAAGTTTGAAAATGCCGATGCGACCGCGCTCATCGTATCGATCTGCTGGATCAGCGTGCTGGAAAAATCGTTGAGCTTTTGCCGAAGGTCTGGGTCGTCGGGATCGAACTTTCGCTGGAAACTCTGGACCGTGAGGCGCATCGGCGTCAGCGGGTTCTTGATTTCGTGCGCCACTTGTTTGGCCATTTCGCGCCAGGCCTCCTCGCGTTCGCTCTGTGCAAGCTTGATGGCGCTTTCCTCAAGTTGGTCCACCATCTGGTTATAGGCGCTGATGAGCAGGTTGATCTCCTTGCTGTTGGCCCGTAGCACGATTTTCTCGTTCTTTTGGGTTAGGCTGGTTTCGTTGATCTTATCTGAAATCGTTTTGAGCGATTGCGTAATGTATGTCGACAGAAAATAGGCCAGCGCAAACGCGATCACGAGCATGAATGTATAGACCTGCCCGAGGCGGATCAGGAAATTCTGGAGTTCGGTCTCGTAGAAGCCATCGTCCTCGACATACGGCAGGTTCAAAATGCCCAGCGGCTTGAACTTGTCGTCCTTGATCTGGCTGAACGACGAACGGTTTTTCCTGCCATCGATATTGCGGATGTCCACGTAGCGCTTCTCGATGGAACTCTGGACGAGTTTCAGCACGTAGGGCGGAATTGGTGGCGCGACCGTGTCAATTGAAAACGAAGCTTTTGAGGATTTGAGCAGTTTTCCGTCAAGCCCGTAAATATTGATCTCGAGGTTGTGGATGTCGGCGAGTTCGTAGATGCGGTCCTTGAAAATGAGCGGCAGGTTTTCTTCGGACAGCGGATAGGTCGTTGTGCTCAGGATATAATTGATGTGCTCCTTGATCGCGTTCTCCTTATTTTCAAGGCGTTCCTGGTGGTAGTCCTTTGCCTCGTTTCGGAATTGGATGATGGAAATCGAGGCGAGAAGTACCGATGCGATCAATATCAATACGATCATCGACAGGAAAATCCTGATCCTGAGCGACAGCATCGATATGTCAAATGCGCCGCGTTTCATGTGGCGTTGCGCTCCCTGATTTTCTTGTAAAATTTAAACCCGGCCATGATCAGCAGGGAAAAAGCAACGATGCCGATCACGCCGTAAATCCAGTTGACCGCGCTTTTGAGGATCACCAAAAACACCACGGCGAACAAAATAACGGTCGAACCTTCGTTCCAAAGGCGCATTCCGTTGGACGTATACTTAATCCTGCCTTGTTGAAGATTTTTAAAAATGACGTGGCATCGGGCGTGGTAGAGGTACAGCAGGAATACGAACGCGAGCTTGACGTGCATCCAGGGTTGCGAAAGCCAGAGGCGGCCCGCATCGGTAAACAAAAGCATCCAAAACGCGAATATGCTCGTGATGATTGCCGATGGCCACGTGATGATGTACCACAGCCGGTAGGACATGAGTTTGTATTGTTCCGACAGGATTTCACGGGCGGGCGATTCCTTGGATTCGGCTTCGATCTGGTAGACGAACAATCGGACGATGTAAAAAAGCCCGGCGAACCACGTGATGACGAAAATCAGGTGCAGCGATTTGAGGTAATTGTAGATTTCCATCAGCGTTGTTCGATCATCTTTTTTTTAAGGTCGTCCTGAAAGCCTTTGCAAGGAAAACCGAAGTAACGGCCGTCGCCAGAATATCGGCGATGGGAAAAGCGACCCATATTCCAAAAATACCAAAATAATCGGGCAAAACGAGGATAAGCGGGATCAGGAAAAATCCCTGCTTGGTCAGCGTCAGCATCAACGCCTTCTTAGCCTGTCCCGACGCCTGGAAGTAGGCCGCGCCGATGAGTTGGATCGCAATGACAGGGGATGCCGCAAACACCCACCGCATCGCATCGGGCGCATCGCGCAGCACGGCCGGATCTTTTGAAAAAATCCCGACGATGTCCCCGGCGAAGATGAGGATTACCGCGTAGATCGCAATGGCGAAACCCCCGGCGTATTTGATCGACACCACCACCGATTCACGTACCCGCGGGTATTTTTTCGCGCCGAAATTGAATCCGGCAACGGGTTGGAACCCTTCGGTGATGCCGTTCACGGGGAAAAGCGCGAACATCAGCATCCGCGAAATGATCCCGTAAACCGTGACCGCATGTTCGCCGCCGTGGGCAAAGAGGGAATTGTTCAACAGCGCCGATAAAACCGTGATGACGCTCTGGCGGGCAAATGTGGTAAAGCTCAGTGCCGATATTTCACGGGTCAGTTTCCATTGCGGGGCAAAGTCTTCCAACCTGGGCCGCAGTTCGCTCCTTAAAAAATGCACGGAAACAAATAAAAAGGACGCCGTCATCGAGACGGCCGTGGCAAGGCCTGCGCCGAAGATTCCCCAGCCGAATACCTGGATAAACAAAAAATCGCACGCGATGTTTCCCACCGATGCGATCATGAGCGCGGTCATCGCAATGCGCGGTTTTCCCTCGGCACGGATCACCGAGTTGGCCATCGACGCCAGCGCCTGCAAGGGTACCACGGCCATGACCGGATAGAGGTATTCGAGTGCGGGCGCGGAGATGTTGCCCTTTGCCCCGAAAAGTTTCAGCGCATGCTCCGGAAACAATAAAATCGCCACACAAAAGATTGTCGTAAGCAGCGCTGTAAGCATGATCTGGTGGGCAAAGGCCTGTCTCGCCTTGTGGTGATGTCCGGCGCCAAGGGCCCGTGATACGACCGAACTTCCGCCTATCCCGACCGAAAAGCCGATCGAGGCGACAAAGAAGACCAGCGGCGTTACCACGGCAAGCGCCGCGATCGCGATCGGGCCGACCCATTGCCCCACGAGCACCGTGTCCACCACGAGGTTTGAGGTCATGAAGAGGATGCCCACCGAGGCGGGAATGGCCTGTTTCCTAAGAAGCTTGCCTATTCGCTCTGTTCCCAGGCCGATATCCTCAGGCTTCATCTAACCATTGGTATTGGCCCAGTCATTGATCCAGTTGGCCACCGTCTGGGACCAATCGTCGCTGTCGTTAAGGCAGGGGATTGCCAAAAATTCCTCGCCTCCGTGTTCCTTGAACTGGTGATTGGCTTCCATCGCAATCTCCTCAAGGGTTTCGAGGCAGTCCGCGACAAACGCCGGCGTGACGACAGCCAGTTTCTTGATGCCCTTTTCCGGCATCTTGTTGATTTCCACATCGGTGTAAGGTTCCAGCCATTTGTCGCCCACAAGCCTCGATTGGAAAGTCTCACTGTATTTTTCACGCGGGATGCCCAGCATTTCCACGACTTGGCGCGTGGTCTCAAAACACTGGTGTCGGTAGCAGAACTCATGCGCGGGTGAAGGCGTCACGCAGCATTTGTTGTCGATTTTGCAATGTGATTTGGTCACATCGGTTTTGCGGATATGCCGCTCCGGAATGCCGTGGTAGGAAAACAGAAGATGGTCATATTCGAAACCTTCGAGGTGCTTCTTGATCGAATCGGCGAGGTTGCGGATGTAATCGGGTTTGTTGTAAAATGCCGGTACCGATGTGAACTTCATCTGCGGAAAATGTTTCTTCCGAAGTTCTTCTGCCAAAACGAGGATCGTCACTGTCGATGCCATCGCATGCTGAGGATAAAGTGGAAAGAGCAAAACATCGGTCACGCCCTGGTCATGCAGCTCCTGTAAACCCTTCATGATCGAGGGCTGTCCGTAGCGCATCGCCAGGGACACGGGTACATCGACCTTCGGTTTCACCTTTTCATGCATCCGTTTCGAGATGACGATGAGCGGCGACCCCTCTTCCCACCAAATCTTCTTGTACGCCGCACCCGATTTCTCCGGGCGTTTGCGCAGTATGATGCCGCGGACCAAAAGCGCTCTTAATAAAAAAGGCACATCGATGACGTATCTGTCCATCAAAAATTCATCGAGGTAAGGCTTGACGTCTTTGGGATCCGGGCTTTGGGGCGAGCCGAGGTTTACGAGGAGAACTCCCTTCATGGTTGTGGGGTTATGGGTTGTGAGTTATGGGTTATGAGTAATGCGTGTTAGGTGTTGGTGGTGACCGACATCAGGTATTTCTTGGGCGTGGTCGCAAATTTCTTGCGGAAGGCGGCGATAAAGTGGCTTCCCGTGGAGTACCCGATGCGAAGCCCGACCTCATTGACATTGTACGACCCCGAGTCGAGCAGTTTGCGGGCGTATTCCATTTTATAGTCGAACAGGAATCCGTAAACCGTGTCGCCATAGATCTGCTTAAAGCCCATCTTGAGTTTCTTGAGCGTGAGGCCTACCTGGTCGGCGAGCTCCTGAAGCCCGGGCGGTTCGGCCATATTGGCGATGATGATCTCCTTCGCCCTGCGGATTTTGGTAACGTTTTCCTCATCAACTAGAAAGGGGCAATGCTCGCCCGCGGGGTCTTCCGACCGGTTAAAATACAAACTAAGGAGTTCGTAACCCTTGCCCCTGAAGTACAATTGGCGTATGGAGGGGCTGAGGTTATAATGGAACAATTGGCTCAGTGCGATGGCCATGGAAGGCGAAATGTTGTCCTCCTTATAGTATTTCTTGTCGCGGTTTTCCTCACTCAGGAAGGTGATGTAACCGGCCTCGGCGGTGAAAAGGGCGTGGAATTTTGTGATCGAGATCGTAACCGAGATCACCCATGAATTCGGGGCCAGTTCCATTTTGATTGGCAGTTCGCGCTGCGGATTGTAGAGTAGCAGTGATTTCTCTTCCCGAAGCTCGAGCGCATAATTTCCCTGGTTAAAAATGAATTTGGCGCGTCCCTTGAGGCCAAAGTGGAACTGGATCAGGCCGCTTTTTACCTCGTGGGTGACATGGAAGATTTCGTCCGACTCGTTCTCGAAACGAAGCATCGTGAAATCGTCCTCGATTTTTATGACCTCTTTAGAACCCATAGCGACATTTTTTCGTAAATGATGGATGTTCGCCCTGACCGATGTTATTTAGAACAACTCTAAATAAACCCCTCGCCAGGGCTTGATATCATTGCAAAAGTACTGGAAATGGGGCAATCGATAGCGCTGTCCGATCGAAAATTCGCATAGCGTTATAAATTGTCCTTCCAGCGTTGTTTTTAAAAAACGCTTCACAATAAGTTTGCTAAACTTTTCTAAGTGTATGGAACACCTTAATGCCGCGAAGCACAATTCGTTTTACGCCGTGGGCCTCAGCTATAAAAAAGCCGATGCCGCGATACGGGGTAAGTTCAGTCTTGATGCGGCGGCAAAGACACGGTTGCTGGCGCAGGCCAAACGCGAGGGCATTGATAGCCTTATCGTGACTTCCACTTGCAACCGAACGGAGATTTACGGATTTTCACAGCATCCGTTTCAATTGATAAAGCTATTGTGCGACAACAGCGAGGGGACCGTGGAGGACTTCCAGCAGGTCGCCTATGTGCATAAAAACCAGGAGGCGGTAAACCACATGTTCCGCGTGGGTACGGGATTGGACAGCCAGATTTTGGGTGACTTCGAGATCATCAGCCAGATCAAGAACAGTTTTGTCGAGAGTAAGGCTTTGGGGCTTGCAAACGCATTCCTCGAACGATTGGTGAACTGCGTGATCCAGGCGAGCAAGAAAATCAAGAACGAGACCGGCATTTCCAGCGGGGCAACCTCGGTTTCCTTCGCATCGGTACAATATATCATCAGGAACGTTCCCGATATCGGCAATAAAAACATTCTGCTTTTCGGTACGGGAAAGATCGGTCGCAATACGTGCGAGAACCTGGTCAAGCACACGCATAACGAACACATTACGCTCATCAACCGCACCAAGGATAAGGCCGAGAAAATTGCCGGTAAGTTCAACCTTCTGGTCCGCGACTACGCCGATCTTCCGTTGGAAATCCGCAAGGCAGATGTGCTGGTCGTGGCAACCGGAGCCCTGAACCCTACCGTGGATGCCGCGATTCTCAACCTGAAGAAACCGCTTTTGATCCTCGATTTGTCAATCCCGAAAAATGTTTCGGACGATGTGCGCAAAGTGGAAGGCGTGACCCTTGTCCATTTGGACGCGCTTTCGCAGATGACCGACGAGACCCTGGAAAACCGACGGAAGCACATCCCCGCAGCCGAGGCAATCATCGCCGAAATCAAGGCCGAATTCCTGACCTGGACCCAAGCGCGCAAGTTTGCCCCGACGATCAATGCGCTCAAGGAAAAACTCAATCACATCAAGGCCGCCGAGCTCAATTTTCAGCGCAAAAAGTTTTCGAACTTTGACGAGCAACAGGCCGAAGTCATCAGTGACCGGATCATCCAAAAGATTACGACGCATTTCGCCAACCACCTGAAAAAGGAGCATACCATGGTGGATGAAAGCATCGAGTGGATCGAGAAAATATTTCAAATTGAAGCCAAAAACCCCGTTCGATAGCGGGGTTTACCTTATTATGCCAAAAACCATTCGAATCGGTACGCGGGACAGCGAGCTCGCCATGTGGCAAGCGCGAACCGTTGAATCGGCGCTTCGCAGTTTTGGATACGATACGGTCCTGGTGCCCACCAAATCCGCGGGCGACGTGATATTGGACAAGCCGCTGTACGAGTTCGGGATCACCGGCATCTTTACCAAAACCCTTGATGTTGCCATGATTTCCGGGCAGATCGATATTGCCGTACACTCAATGAAAGATGTGCCGACCGCCCTTCCGCACGGTATCGTCCAGGCCGCGGTCCTCAAACGCGAAAATCCGATGGACATCCTGGTCCACAAGGGGCAACTCGATTTTATGCAACCCTGTACGGTCGCTACGGGAAGCCTTCGCCGCCAGGCGCAATGGCTGCATCGTTACCCGCACCACACGGTTGTGGACCTGCGGGGAAACGTCAATACGCGTCTACAGAAGCTGAACGACAATGACTGGACAGGCGCCGTTTTTGCCACCGCCGGGCTCGATCGGCTGGGCATCAAGCCCGATAATTTCATTCCGCTTGACTGGATGATTCCGGCACCTGCGCAAGGAGCCATGGTGGTCGTGGCGATGGCCGACGATGACTTCTGCCGAGAGGCGACCGCGAAGCTCAACCATTTCGAGACCGAGGTCTGCACCTGGATTGAGCGCCAGTTCCTCCGTACACTTGAAGGCGGATGCACCGCCCCTATTGGTGCGCTGGCACGGTTTGAAGGTCATCAGATCCGGTTTGACGGGGCCCTTTATTCCCTCGACGGAAAGGAGAAAATCATGATCGAGAAGACCGCGGACGCCACGCACTACAAGAACTTCGGTGAGGAATGCGCCCGCGAGGCACTTACCCGGGGCGGCGAAGACCTGATGACCCGTATCCGCGAGAATCTCGGCCCCAAAACACCGTAAATGAAACCGCGCGTATTATCCACCAAGAGGCTTCGGCCGGCACAACGGAATTATCTGTTGAACGCGGGACTTGCCGTCGTGGAAGCCGATTTTATCAAGATCTGCCGATTGGAGCCGGATGTAAGTGAAGTTGGCGATAGCCTCATTTTCACGAGCGGAAACGCCGTTCGCAGCATTCTGGAACATTCAAAGGTAGCCGAGTTCAGGGAACGGGATTGTTTCTGCGTCGGCGAGAAAACCCGGTCGCTGTTGCAGTTAAACGGCTTTCAGGTCACGGCCAGTGCCGACAGCGCCGCCGAATTGCTTCCCAAAATCAAGGTATTTCGCGATCGGAAATTTACTTTTTTCTGCGGAAACCTAAGACTTGAGACTTTGCCGATGAGCCTGAAGGTCGCGGGGATTAAATTCAATGAGATCAAGGCCTATACCACACAGTTAAAGCCAACGTCCGTTCCGGGCACCTTTGACGCCGTTTTGTTTTACAGCCCCTCGGGGGTTGAAAGCTTTTTTGGAAGCAATAAGATCGGCAGCGCTGTCTGTATCTGCATTGGCGAAACGACCGCCCGCACCATCAAGGACCCCCATGCCCGGATAATTGTCGCGGCAAGGCCTTCGATAGAAAATGTGATCGTCAAATGCATTAAGCACTTTGCCGCATCCGAAACCAATTGATAAACGTTTACAAACGACTATAAATGATTAAAAACGATCTTTTTCTTAAGGCGCTCAAAGGCGAAACCGTACAGCGTCCACCCGTTTGGATGATGCGCCAGGCCGGGCGTTACCTTCCCGAATTCCGCGCGCTTCGCGACAAATACGACTTTTTCACCCGTTGCCAGACTCCCGAACTCGCCGCCGAGATCACCGTTCAGCCCATCAGGATCGTCAAACCAGATGCGGCTATTTTGTTCTCGGATATTTTGGTGGTTCCGCAAGCGATGGGCATCGAGGTGCTGATGAAGGAAAGCGTGGGCCCATTCCTGCCGAGTCCCATCCGCAGCGCCGCCGATGTGGAAAAGGTCATCGTTCCCGAGATCGACGAGACGTTGGGTTACGTCATGGACGCGATCAAGCTTACCAAGCAAATGCTCGATGACGAGGTACCGCTCATCGGCTTTGCGGGTTCGCCGTGGACGATTTTCTGTTATGCCGTAGAGGGAAAAGGATCCAAGAGTTTCGATACCGCAAAGGGCTTTTGCTTTTCGCAACCTGAAGCCGCCCACGCGCTTTTGCAAAAGATCACCGACACGACCATCGCCTACCTCAAGCGCAAGGTGGAGTCCGGAGTCAATGCCGTGCAGGTGTTCGATTCGTGGGGCGGGATGCTTTCACCCGTCGATTACCAGGAATTCTCGTGGAAATACATCAACCAGATCGTCGAGGCGCTCGCCCCGCACACGCATGTCATCGTCTTTGGCAAGGGCTGTTGGTTCGCCCTTAACGAGATGGGCAAATCCAAGGCTTCGGCACTTGGCGTGGACTGGACTTGTTCGGCACGGAACGCGCGTTACCTTTCCGGCGGGAACATCACGCTTCAGGGCAATTTCGATCCGTCTCGCCTACTGTCGCCGATTCCCGTCATCAAGAGAATGGTGAAGGAGATGATCGACGAATTCGGCAAGGACCGCTATATCGTCAACCTCGGCCACGGCATTTTGCCCAACATTCCCGTGGATCATGCCAAGGCGTTTGTGGAGGCGGTGAAGGAGTATGGCAATTAGCCAATGTGACAATTAGCAAATTAGCGAATTTGGGCGTGCCCCTTCGGGTCGTGCTGTACGCGGTGCGCGGCACCATGCTTCCATCACTCACGCGCCTCACAATAAGCATTTGAATGAAAGAGAAATTTTTATCCTTTATACAAAATCTCCAGGATCAGATCTGCGAGGCGCTCGAAAAGGTTGACGGCAACGCAAAATTCCGCGAGGATCTTTGGGACAGGCCGGAAGGCGGTGGCGGGCGCACCCGCGTGATCGAGAACGGGAATGTGTTCGAGAAGGGCGGCGTGAACATCTCGGCCGTTCACGGAAAACTGCCCGAGGCGATGCAGAAAATGTTCAACGTAGGCGAGGTGGATTTTTTCGCCTGCGGGCTCAGCCTGGTCATTCACCCCAAATCGCCGATGGTGTCCACCGTACATGCAAACTGGCGGTATTTTGAGATGTACGACGCATCGGGTAACGTGATCGATCAATGGTTTGGCGGCGGCCAGGACCTGACGCCGTACTACCTATTTGAGGAAGACGCGCGCCATTTCCATCAAGTCTGCAAGTCTGCCTGCGACAGGCACGACCCATCATTCTATCCAAAATACAAGAAACAGTGCGACCAGTATTTTTGGAACGCGCACCGTAACGAAGCGCGCGGCATCGGCGGATTGTTTTTTGACTATCTCAAGAAGGGCGAGAAATCCCTCGAGCAATGGTATGATTTCGTGACCGACGTCGGCAACGGTTTTACATCGGCCTACATTCCCATCGCCCATAAAAGAAAGGATCTCCCGTATTCCGATGCGCACCGCACCTGGCAGGAAATCCGCCGCGGCCGCTACGTCGAGTTCAACCTTGTGCACGATAAGGGAACGCTCTTCGGCCTGCGAACCAACGGCCGCATCGAGAGCATCCTGATGAGCCTGCCACCGAAGGTGCAGTGGGTGTATGATCATCATGCGGAGGCGGGGTCGGAGGAGGCGAAGCTTGTTGAGGTTTTGAAAACGCCTGTTGAGTGGTTGTAAAGCTTTCCGCTATCAGCCGTCAGCTATCAGCTATCCATCCCGCGAGCGTTTATCATTACAATGATTACCGTTTATAATAAGGTTTACTGTTTGCCAAATAGAAAAGAGATATATAATTTTAAGTCCAATCAAAACTGACAGCTAACAACAGCTAAAAGCTATTCCCCATGTTCCCCCACCAACGCCCACGCCGCCTCCGCACCAACGACTCCATCCGTTCGATTGCGCGAGAGACCACGATAAGCCCCAGCGATTTCATGCTCCCCATGTTCATCGCCGAGGGCAAGGATTACAAATCGCCGATTCCGTCGATGCCGGGCATTTTCCGGCAGTCGTTGGACCATACCGTCGAGCAGGTCAAACAGGCCTGGAACCTCGGAATCCGCGCCGTAAACATCTATGTAAAGGTCAGTGAAAATCTCAAAGACAATACCGGCAAGGAAGCCTGGAACAACGACGGGCTGATGCAACAGGCCATCCGCGCGATCAAGGATGCCGTGCCTGAGATGATCGTGATGCCCGATGTCGCGCTCGATCCGTATTCGATTTACGGACACGATGGCATCATCGAGAAAGGCTACGTCCAAAACGACGCTACCAACGAGGCGCTGGTCAAAATGGGGCTTTCGCACGCCGCCGCCGGAGCCGACTTCCTCGCTCCGTCCGACATGATGGACGGCCGGGTTTTGATGCTTCGCAACGCACTCGAAAAAGAGGGCTACCACAACGTGGGGATCATGAGCTATTCGGCCAAGTATGCCTCGGCGTTTTACGGTCCGTTCCGCGATGCGCTGGACTCGGCGCCGGTGGATGCCCAGAATATTCCCAAGGACAAAAAGACCTACCAGATGGACATCGGCAACCGGTTGGAGGCCGTCCGCGAAGCCGTCATGGATGTTGAGGAAGGCGCCGATATCGTCATGGTCAAGCCCGGGATCGCCTATCTGGACATCGTTCGCGAGGTCAAGAATGCGGTCAACGTGCCGGTAGCGGTGTACCATGTTTCGGGCGAGTACGCGATGGTCAAGGCCGCCGCCGAACGCGGATGGATCGACCACGACCGCACCATGATCGAGCAGCTCACCTGCATCAAACGCGCAGGCGCAAGCCTGATCACGACGTATTTTGCTCTCGAAGCCGCACAACTAATTAATAGTTAATAATTAATAATTGGAGCTGATCCGGCTCTCCGCGCACACGAGCGAAGCGAACTGGCGAAGCAATCTTTTGCAGACCTCGAAGGTCTTTAAGACCTTCGAGGTCTTAAACAAAAGGATGCTGCTGCGATCCGGGCTAAAATCACAATGAAAAAATTATCTGCAATCATATTGTCGCTCCTGCTTTGGAGTTGCGCCGAAAAGAAGGAAAATCCAACATCCGAACAAAAAGATCCCGTCGCGTTGGGCAAGGAACTGTTCGAGGGAACGGGCAACTGTTTTGCCTGCCACAAAGAAGACCAAAAGATCATCGGGCCGTCAATCGTGGAAATCGCGAAGAAATACCGTGACCAACAGGCCGATATGGTCGAGTTTCTTAAGGGCAACGGCGAGCCCATCGTCGATCCGTCGCAATATGAGGTGATGAAGACAAATTTCACCATTACCAAGGCGATGAGCAATGAGGAGCTCGAGGCGTTGGAAGCTTATATGATGAGTTTTCTTAATTAGCCAATTAGCTAATTAGCGAATGATGGTAGGCGGAAAATTTGTATTTTTCACTTTCAATTGATTAGGTATGAGGGCTATTTGGATTTTCGCAATATTAATCTCTCAGGGTATTTTTGCCCAAGATGAAAAGCCTGTCATTGCGCCGAGTCTTCAGGCGTTGGCCAAAGTTGAGATTCCGCCCTCAATTGAAATCAATCCGCTAGCCGGGAATTACAATTGGAGAAGGGATGCGCGTCGCGAAGAAATCATGAAGGACATCGTCACCCGCGAGAATTATTGGGATTGCCAGGGGCGGGAGCTTCCGCCGGATGCATTCAGGGCCGTCAATACCGAATCCGCGTATCGCATCATGACCCGATAAATGTGGAAATCATAGTCTAGTACAAAAAGTGGTTTCATCCAAATTTATCGCTGGTTTGTGGTTCGGCGTGTTGCTCGCAACGGGATGCAATCAAAGGACGTTTGATCCTGATTGGACCCAAATTAACGCCCCCGCCACATTCACTGCACGCTTCGAGACCACAAAGGGCGATTTTGAAGTTGAGGTCAACCGCCAATATTGTCCCTATGCCGCCGACCGTTTTTACCAACTCGTCAAGTCCGGGTATTTTGACAACGGAATTTTTTACCGCGTCGTTCCTGATTTTGTGGCGCAGTTTGGCAATACCCATATCGCCGAAATGGAGCAATGGCGCAAATTTATTATCCCCGACGAACCGGTGAAATTGAGAAACACCCGCGGGACGCTTAGTTTTGCACGCTTCGGAAAAGAATCCCGAGACCTCGAAGTTTTTATAAACCTGAACGACAACGCCGTTTTGGACACGCTCGAACAAGGCGGCGTGAGGGGTTTTCCTGCCTTTGGCCGGGTTGTCCGCGGAATGGAGACCATTGACGAGCTTTATTCGGATTATGGCGAGAAAACCATGAGCGACGGTCGGCTTTATTCCGATCGGGCCGCGTTCCAGAAGAAATTTGACCGGTTGGATATGATCATCAAAGCTTATGTGGTAGAATGACGCACCAAGCCATCATCTCGTGTCCGCTGGGGACCGTGAGTATAACGGCGGATGAATCCGGAGTAAAAGCAATATCCGTTTCCGATGGCAAGCCGGAGCAGGAAATTGTGCCGGAGAATCTGGCGCAGGTGGTTTCGGAACTTCGGGAATATTTCGATGGTGCGCGCGGTACTTTCAGTTTCATTCTTAATCCCGAAGGCACCGAATTCCAAAAGCGGGTCTGGAATGCGTTGCTGGAAATCCCGTTCGGTAGCACAATCAGTTATTTTGATTTGGCCAGGACGCTTGGCGATGTCAAGGCAATCAGGGCTGTCGCATCGGCAAATGGGAAGAATGCTTTGTGGATCGCCGTTCCCTGTCACCGGGTCATCGGCAGCGATGGCTCGCTTACCGGATATGCCGGGGGCCTGTGGAGGAAGAAGTGGTTGTTGGAACATGAGAATCCGTCGGCGCAGCAAAGTTTGTTTGAGCGGTAAAGTTTACATCGTTTTAGGCCATCATGGGGGTGGGGCTATGTTTTGCGACTTCATTAACAAAAAAGACGGTTTTTCCGCAGACATCGCCAGAGGGGCAGGCCGTAACTTGGACCTCAAAGGTTTTCAAAACCTTTGAGGTTAAAATTTAACATTTGAATTTTGGTAAAATATCGCTTGAAGTCCCCACAGAAATCACATCCTTCAAACCTGATCCCTCAATATCGCCACAACCCAACCCGCCACTCCACGCAATTTTTTAACTTCGCACAAACCCTACACATGAAATTTCTGAAACGCCTCCTTCTCTTTCTAGCCGGCTTCCTTTTAATTACGTATATCCTGCTGCTGATCTTCGACGCGACCTACCTGCTCCGCGCGGTACGGATCATCTATTTCAACGGACACAAAACCGCGTTTCTCGACGACTATAAATATTTTGACAACGTCATAATCGACAATGGGACCGCGCAACCGTGGCCGATTTCCAGGAATTACAACAAACAAAAATTGTCTGAACGGCTTGCACAGGTTCATCGTGAAACCAATACCGTTGCGTTTGTTGTGATAAAAAACGACAGTCTCCTGCACGAAAGTTATTATGAAGGCTATGGCCCCGATTCCAAATCCAATGCCTTCTCGATGGCCAAGAGCATTGTTACGGCGGCGCTTGGAAAAGCGATCCTGGAGGGGAAGATCAGGTCTTTGGACCAACCCGTTTCTGATTTCTATCCGCAATTTGCAAAGGGATCTCCGTCACGCATGACCGTGGGCGACTTGTCATCGATGTCCTCGGGCCTAAATTGGGACGAAAATTACTACAGCCCATTATCGATTACGACACGCGCCTATTTTGACGAAAACCTCGATAGCTTGGTCCTGGGTCTGAAGGGAGCCGAAGAACCTGGGCGCGCCTTCAAATACCTGAGCGGCAACACCCAACTGTTGGCCATGGTCGTGCAGAAGGCCACGCAAACCCCTCTCAACCATTACATCGCCGAAAAGTTTTGGATCCCGATAGGAGCCGAAGAGCCCGCGTTGTGGCAAACCGACCGCGAGGGTGGAACGGTTAAGGCGTATTGTTGCATCGGGAGCAATGCACGTGATTTTGCACGGTTCGGGAAACTTTTTATGGATTACGGCCGGTGGAATGGCAAGCAGATTCTCGACAGCGCATTCGTGGCCAAATCGATTGTTCCCCGTTTTGCCGATGCTCCCCAATACGGGTACGGCTGGTGGCTGTTTGAACAGCAGGGCCACAAAGGATTTTACATGCGCGGGCATTTGGGACAATACACCATAGTTATTCCCGATCTCGACCTGATCATCGTGAGGTTGGGACGCCATCACATCCGAAGCAAAACCGATGATCCGCATAGTGAGGATTTCCGCACGATCGTTCGCGAGGTGTTGAAAATGGTTTCCAAGGATTAGCGCAACTTATCCCACGATAAAATCATTCGATTTTAACGTAACTTTAATTGCTGTATCTTAGCCTGGCACTTGATTATCAACCAATAACAATGATCATGGAAAACCAGTCGGGCGATATCAGCAAATGCCCTTTTCACAATGCACAGGCGGCTGCCGGAGGCGGTACCAAAAACCGGGATTGGTGGCCAAACAAACTAAGGTTGGACGTTTTGCGCCGCAACAATCCGGTCTCTAACCCCATGGACCGCGATTTCGATTACCGCGAAGCCTTCAATTCACTGGACTACGACGCTTTAAAAAAGGACCTTCGGGACCTGATGACCGATTCGCAGGATTGGTGGCCTGCAGATTTTGGGCATTACGGCGGATTGTTTGTCCGGATGGCGTGGCACAGCGCCGGAACCTACCGAACCTTTGACGGGCGCGGCGGCGGCGGGGCGGGCCTCCAGCGTTTCGCACCGTTGAACAGCTGGCCGGACAACGTAAGCCTCGACAAGGCGCGCAGGCTTTTGTGGCCGATCAAGCAGAAGT
>JAEWCF010000003.1 GCA_023390775.1 Bacteroidota bacterium
TGGTCAAGGCCCACACCGACAACCGCGGAAGCGATGCCTACAACATGGCCCTCTCGGACCGCAGGGCCCGTTCAACGGTCCAGTACGTACGCAGCAAGGGAATCGCCGCCGAACGCATCTCGGGCAAGGGATACGGCGAGACCGAGCCCAAGGTGGACTGCGGCACCGGCTGCACCGAGGAGCAGCACGCCCAGAACAGGCGAAGCGAGTTTATCATCGTCAAGTAATTTTTTTACAATAAGAGAGAAGGCCTCCCATTGGGAGGCTTTTTTTTGGGCGCGATGGTGCGAGCGGGCAAAGGCAGGGCAGAGGTTTGGCCGGAGGAGCTTGGAGTAAACCTCAAAGGTCTTCAAGACCTTTGAGGTTTTAAGTTAAGCCGGGGATCTGGGATTTAAGTACGGGAAAACCGTAGATCTTCAAAAAAATTAAAGGCACCTCAAGCGTTGTTTTTGCCACATCGCCATGGCTGAAAACAACCTCAAAGGTTTTATTCCGCTGCGCTCCATACAGTTCGGCTTTGCCTCGGGTTAAAAACCTTTGAGGTCAAAATTACCTTTGAACCTGCAGCGTTGTCTGCGCAAAAACCGCATCTTTTGTTAAACAACCATGAAGAGGAAAAGTAGCTTGATGTTAGAATCCGGCAGATTCCAAATACCCACACCCATTACCCATAACACAACTCATAACTCACAACTCACAACCCACGACCCACCCCCGCGTGAGCGATGGAAGCGACCCGAGGCCAAAGGCCGAATTGGCGAAGCACATCCTTTTTACAAAGCATCGCGGCGTAAAAAGATACAGCATACAGCGCGACGGCGCCGCAAAATCTCGATAAATGGGAGAATGTTCGTTGGCGCCGGCACGCCCAAATCAGTCCTAAGCTGTCTTTTTAAGCCCATAGCGGGGCTCACCGTCTAATTTCTGTCCAAACCACAGCGCATAAAAAAACCGCCCTTAGAAGGCGGCTTTTGAATTTTTCAGGAATATTTATTCTCCCTGATCTTTCGCGTATTTGAGAAACTCAAGATTCCCATCGGTATTGGTATAAACCAGGACCATCATGGCGGGTGTCAAGGAAAGAACGTCACGGCGGAATTCCTCGGCGCCGACTGTAAATTCCAGATTGCCATCCACCAGTTCCCAAGTACCTTCCCGGGTCACGGTGGCGCAATTCCCCTCGATGTTCAGGTTGTTGTCCGAAGACATAAACATAGTTCCTTCAAATGTAAGGTCGTCAGGAGCACAAGTGTCGGCGGCGTCAACGTAATTGATCGCTCCCGAGCTGTTGATGGTCCCAACCTCTTCCAATACCCACCGCCCTGAAATGACGTCGGGGGCCACGTAATCCTGCGCATCGTCATCCTCTTCGCATGACGTAAAGGAAAAGGCCAGAGCGAGAGCAGTTGCGAGGGCATATATTTTTCTGTTCATGGACATAAAGTTTAAAAGGGCCACTTGCGCGGCCCGTTATTAATTCTGGTTTCCGTAAACCTCGATGTTGTCGATCTGGTACGTTGACGTGATGCTGTTGGTACCGCCTACATAACGGAATGAAATGTAAACCGTTCCCGACAGGCCTGAAAGATCCACGTTGCCCGAGCTAGTGAAATCGGTTGGATAGGACTGCGTCTGTGCGGCAAAAGTCGCAGGCAACTGAACCCATGTCGCGGCGTTTACTGCCTCTACAGTTCCACTGCCATCGTAGTCGGTAGAAGCCCAAACCGTAACCGCCTCGCCGTTCGCAAAACCGATTTTGGAACCGAAACGCAGGAATTCGCTTGAAGTCGCATCCAGGTTGATGCCCGGAGTGATAAGCCTTGTATCCACGTTGTTTTCGGCAGGGTTAAGGCCGAAAGGCGAGAACTGAGCGTATTTATTACCGGAGAATGTGCGGGCTTCCCATTTTTCGGCGCCACCGTTCATTGAAACGTTTGTCCAACCCGGAAGGGCGATAAACTGGTTGTTTCCTGTTGAAGAGATGCTCTCGAAATTCTCGGAGAAGATAGGGGAGAGGCGTGGTCCGTCAAGCATGATGTCGCGCTCGGTGCGGGCCATGAACTGGTAGTCGCTTCCGAATTTTGTCAATACACCGCGAACTTTTCCGCGTCCTTCGGCTACTTCCTTGGCCGCGAAATTGGCGAATGAGCTCGTGCGGAAAATGATCGTGTTGCCGGCATCGTCCTGCAGGTAGTGGTTGGTTGCGCCGCCCAGGTCGTTGTTAGGATCGTAATATGTTTTTCCAAGGGCAGCATCGGTAAACTGAACATCGGTCAATTCGATCAATGTGTTGATGTTGGCGTCGTTCTTTGCCTCGTTGATGGTCATGGTGCGGACAAGTTCCGACTCGGGAACGATCTGGCAAGAGCGGTTCAATACGCTGCGGTATTGTGACTCAGGCATACGGCCAACAGAGGCAACTCCCGATGAGTTTACGAAGATGGCCCCAAAACGGACACCTCCATTATATACGTCGGTATAAAGGTCCTTCATCTTGATCAGGACGCGGCGCCCCGGTTCAAAGTTCACGAATGTGGAAGTCACGTCCACCGGCACGCTGAAACCTTTAACAGGCCCGTCCTCAGGCAAGGTCTGGAAAGAGATGGTCTTGAAGAAGTTTCCGCCTTCATCGCTTGACGTCACGTAAGCTTCGATGACATCGTCGCCGGTGTACTGCGCAAGCGTTGCCGATGCTGGAATTTCAGAAACCTCCTTGGTCTTTACCAAAGTGGTCTCGGTACAATCAAAATTTGGGATCGGGTACTCGTCATCATTGACGCAGGCAGTGAAAACCCCTGCCGAAAGGGCTGCCACCAGGGCCGATTTAAGGAAATTAGTTTTCATAGTTGAATTTTTTTTAGAAGTTGAGATAGAGGTTAACGAAGTACGTGCGTCCGTAACCATAGAAATATTTAGGGGCAAATGCCGGCGTTCCACTCGAGACGTCCTGGTTGAGTTCGCGGTAATTCGAGTTACGCGCCTGCTCAAAGCCGCCGGTCTTGTATGTAATGTCAAACACATTGTTCACGCTTGCAAAAAAGCCGAGCGTCTTTCCGTCAATCCTCCACGACTTTCCACCGGTAAGGTTTACAAGCGTAAAGCTATCGAATTCCTCCTGCTTCAGCAATTGGCGGGCGCGTGCCTCGTCAACTTCGGGGAAGGGGAACCCGCTGATATCGGCAGGGTTTTCGAAAAAGTTATCGGTCCTTAATAACGGGGCGATGTCGAGATAATTGTTGGCCAGGTAGTTAACATTGGCTCCAACCCACCAGAATTTAGGATCGCGGTACTCGAGCCCTGCTGACAATGCGGTTTGCGGCATTCCCGGCAGGCGGTATCCTTTCATGGTCGCACGGCCGAAGTTTGTGAGCGGATTCGGGTTTTCGGGCGACGCAAGCGCATCCTGGTTCAGACGAACAAGCGGGTTGTTGTCATAAGTGTATTCACCGTAAGCGGCGCTACCGATGAATTTCAAGGTCGACGTGAACTGGTATTCGAGGCCAAGCTCGGCACCGATGTGTTTTTTGGAAATGTCGCTGACGGTCTCGGCTACAAAAGCGTCGCCTCCATCACCGCCGTCGTCTTCGAAAATACCTTCACCGAAGAAGAATGAAGTTTCGGTGGCGTTCTGGATTTTGGAGAAATAACCGGTCAGGCGCCCCTTGAACTTAGGCGTGCGGACAACGTATGATGCGTCGGCGCTGGCGATGTTTTCGCTTTCGATGCCGGGCAGGATATTGTTGTTCAGGCGCGCGTTCGGGAACACGTTTCGCATGTTCGGCGCCTTGGTCATGTAGGCTCCGTTTACCACGAATGCATGCTGGCCGGTCAGCTTATAGGTAACGCCACCCTTGAAACCGAAGTTCTCGAACAAAACCTTGTTACTGTGCCCGTACGAATTGGTCGGGTAGTACCCGTTGCGGTAAAGTCCTTCGCGGTAGTATTCGCTGCGGGAGAAAGTCTGTCCGATGTAGAAATCGAATTTCGTATAGGTGAACTTGAACTGCGCGAATGCGTCCATTACGGTCGCGAACAGGTTGTAGTTGTAGCCGTACTCATCGCCCTCACCTACCACGCGGTCAGGATTGTTGATGTCCGATTGGGTCTGCAGCCCTTCGCCGAAGGTATCGATGTCGCGGTAGTACAATCCGCCCAAAAGGTCAAGGAGGTGCTGGTAATTGTGCGATTTCAGCCTGCGGAAGCTTGCGCCTGCATTGAGGTTGATGTTCTCTGCAATCTGGCTGTTCAGGATAGAGTTCGCGCTGAATTGCTTGTCATCGGTGCGGTCTTCATACAATACGTAGAAACTTTCGGATGGCGCGCGGCCCACTTCAACACCGTTCTCGATTACCGGCACCGTGTTGGCGCGGTACATCGCTTCCCAGTCAATCTGGCGCTGGCCGAGGAATTTTGCATCAAGCGGATTGGTCGCCGCAAGGAAATTTGGAGTCCAGATTCCGCCAAGCCCGCCCGGAGCGTAAGCCGATGGATCCTGCCCATTCACCACATCCGGATTATTTTCGTAAAGCGACGTGAAGTAGCTTGGAAGGTTTCGGTAATAGGTAGGGTCGGGGTTGTTGACACCCGTGAAATCCAGCCTGCTGTTCCCGATGGAACCGGTTTGGTAGGCCAGGTTGGTATTGAGGTTGGTGCGGTCGGAAAGTTTCCAGTAGTGCCCGAGGATCGTGATCGGCTCCTCGACGTCCTTGTTGCGCGAGTTGCGTTTCTTGCCATCCTGCCAGCCCCAGTATGAGTTGTATTTGATGCCGGCGATGCTTGTTACTTCATCGGTATTGGGCGAATTCTTTCCGCGGCTGTTTTGCGCGTAGATCGAAGTCAGGTTGATCGAGTGATTGTCTGAGATTTTCTTTTCCACACTGGCGAACAACGAGTTGGCGCTGTAATCGGTGCCTTCGAAATAGCCCTCGACAGCCCAGCGGCGGCCACCTGAAATGACGTAAGCCCATCCGTCGGCATTCATGCCCGAAGCGTGCGTGCCCATCATCCTCCAGTTGTAATTGGTATTGGTTCCCGAGAATGAAATCCTTGAACCCGGGCGGTAAATAGAGGCGCGGGTGTTGATCTCCTGCGTTCCCAGGATCCCGCCGAAGGTGTAATCGGACGGCGCCGATCCCATCGTGAATTCCTGGTTGCGGGTCGCATCGTTCAAACCTCCCCAGTTGCTCCACTGCGGCCTGCCATCGTAGATTTTGTTCATCACAACTCCGTTGATCATCGTGGTCCCGTACTCGTTGTCGAGTCCACGGATCCTGAATCGGGCCTGTCCCCAATTAAAAGCCGCGGTCTGCTGGAAAGCATCGCGCGAAGCCTGCAGGAGCCCTGCCGTACTTTCGGATCCGCTGTTGTCGTCACCAAGATCGTTTTCGGTGATTGTGATCAGGCTGAGTTCCTGCTCTGAGGTGATGTCTTCCTCAAGGGCGACGGTCCCAAGCTCAACCATCTGACCCTGAACGATTTCAACAGGAATCAACTGGTCGCGGTAACCTGCACTTTTGATCTGAAGCAACTTTGATCCCACTTCCACGTTCTCATACGTGAAACGACCCATCGCATCGGTTACCTGCGTCTGGTTCGTGTTCTGGATGGAAGTCACAACGTTTTGCATCGGCTTCTGAGTCTTCGCATCCACGACCGTACCGGTGACGCCGGTTGTCTGGGCAAAGGACACGATGGCCTGCATCACCAATAAAGTACTTAAAAGAATTTTTCTCATAAATAAGTTTGTATTAATTTCTTACCGCGTTTGTTGGTATAAACTAAACGGCCGGCAAATGTACAGCATTTAATAATATTATCTACTTTTGGCGCAAACTTTGTATAGCCGATTTGACGATAAGATAACATGGATTTTATGAGAATTAAAAATTTAATTGCCCTGTTCATTGTGGTATTCGCAACAACAGGTGCAATTTCGCAGGAAAAAAAGTACATTGTGCACACGGTCGGGGTCTGGAACCTCGAGAACATCTTCGACACCATCAATGACCCCAAAATCAACGACGACGAGTGGACCCCCACCGGCACACCGCGCTGGACGGGTGACAAGTACAAGAAAAAACTGGAGAATCTGGCGCGCGTGATTTCGGAAATCGGGACTGCCGAGAACCCGAACCCACCGACCCTCCTGGGCGGTTCCGAAATCGAGAACAGGAAAGTGCTGGAAGATCTCGTCAAACAACCTAAACTTATTTCCAAGGATTACGGTATCATTCATTTCGATTCGCCGGACAGGCGCGGGATCGATGTGGCGCTTTTGTACCAGAAGAAGCATTTCAAACCCACCAGCTATGTCAATGTTCCGCTGATGATCTACAATGACGGTACATCGGCGAAGGCCAAAAAGGAAGCTGAGGAAAAAACCGATGACGAAGTCCAGGCTGACCTTTCATCCCGCCGAATCTATACACGCGACCAATTGCTGGTCACCGGCTTACTGGACGGGGAGGAAGTCAACGTAATTGTTTGCCACTGGCCATCGCGGTCCGGCGGCGAGAAAAAAAGCGCACCGCTTCGTGAGGCAGCCGCCGCGCTGACAAAAAAAATCACTGATTCCCTGCAGGCCATCAAACCGGACGCAAAGGTTATCGTGCTCGGTGACCTGAACGACGGAAGTTTCAACAAGAGCGTGAAAGTAGTCCTTGGCGCAAAAGGCAAGAAAGCCGATGTCCAGGACAAAGGAATTTACAATCCCTTTGAAAGCATGGCGAATAAGGGAATGGGAACCATCGGGTACAGGGATGCCTGGGATATTTTTGACATCATTATGGTCACCGAACCCTTTATCCGTGAAGGCTATGATTCGTTCCGATATTGGAAGGCCGGTATCTACAACAAACCGTACATGATCACGACACAGGGTCAATATAAAGGATACCCGCTCAGGCACTCGCAAACCGAAGTCGGATTCAGCGACCACTTCCCGGTATATATTTATCTTATAAAGGAGAAAAAGTAAAACAAAGGTTGGTTCGCCAACCTTTTTTTATTCGTAAATTCGAAAGAAAAACCATGGTCAGCCAACCTTTTAACCTAAATAAGTGGATTTTGGAAAACCGGCACCTTCTCAAGCCACCGGTAGGAAATAAAAGTATTTTTCCCGATGCCGACGACTATATCGTGATGGTGGTGGGCGGGCCAAATGCGCGCAAAGACTATCATTACAACGAGACCGAGGAACTTTTTTACCAACTCGAGGGCGAAATCACGGTTTTCGTCCAGGTGGAGGGGCAAAAACAGGAATTGAAATTGGGCCCGGGCGACATGTATTTGCATCCCGCCAAAACCCCGCACTCGCCGGTTCGCACGGAAGGTTCGGTGGGGCTGGTGGTGGAGCGCAAGCGCGCGGGCAAGGGATTTACCGACGGATTGCTTTGGTTTTGCGACAATTGCAACCACAAACTCCATGAGGTTTATTTTGAACTTCACGATATCGAGCAGGACTTTTTGCCGCATTACAAAACATTCTACAATTCTATTGAACTGCGGACCTGCGATAAATGCGGGCATGTCATGGATGCTGATAGTCGTTACATGAGAGAAGATTAAATCACTTTTGGAACATTGGGCTTGTCCTCCCCGGGCCAACAAATCGCTTCCAGAAATGTTAAAAAAAATCCTCAAAGGTTTTATTCCGCTGCGCTCCATACAATTCGGCTACGCCTCGGGTTCAAAACCTTTGAGGTCTTAGGCGCGTGTACGCCAAATTTACTGCTTCCGCACATCGGGGTCTTACGGTTTTTCCGCCTTTTTTACTAAAACCCGCCATTTCCCGAAAATCAATAAAAGCCGTACCTTCGCACCACAAAAATTCGGCTTATGCAAACCATGACAGATCAATTCGGCATACTCGAGGCGCTTTCGGCACTCGGAATAAAAGATATCAATTCCGGTACATCCACGGGAATGCAGTTTTTTGCAAACGGATCCAAACTCGAATCCTATTCTCCCGTAAATGGCCAACTCATCGGCACCGTGATTCAATCGACCAAGGAAGATTATGAGGCCGCCATGGAAAAGGCCACCGAGGCATTCAAGACTTTTCGTTTGATGCCCGCGCCGCAACGCGGTGAGATCGTTCGCCAGTTTGGAGAAAAACTTAGAAAGAACAAGGAAGCGCTCGGGAAATTGGTTTCCTATGAAATGGGCAAGTCCCTTCAAGAAGGTTATGGAGAGGTCCAGGAAATGATCGACATCTGCGATTTTGCCGTGGGTCTCTCGCGACAGTTGCACGGTTTGACGATGCATTCCGAGCGCCCTGGGCACCGCATGTACGAGCAATACCATCCGCTGGGGATCGTCGGGATCATTTCGGCATTCAACTTCCCGGTAGCTGTCTGGGCCTGGAACACCGCATTGGCATGGATTTGCGGCGATGTCTGCATCTGGAAACCATCCGAGAAAACTCCGCTTTGTGCCATCGCCTGCCAGAACATCATGGCCGAAGTCATCCGCGAGAACAACCTCCCCGAAGGCATCAGTTGTTTGGTCATCGGCGATTACAAGGTAGGCGAATATTTGTCTCATGACACGCGAATCCCGCTGGTTTCGGCTACGGGATCGACCCGAATGGGCAAGATCGTCGCACAGGCAGTGGCCGCACGTCTGGGAAAATCGCTCCTCGAACTCGGCGGAAACAACGCCATCATTGTCACTCCCGATGCCGATATCAAGATGACCGTCATCGGCGCGGTGTTCGGAGCCGTCGGAACGGCCGGGCAGCGTTGTACCTCGACACGCAGGCTCATCATCCACGAATCCATTTATGACAAGGTGAAAGATGCCATTGTTTCGGCATACGGCCAGCTTCGAATCGGCAACCCGCTTGACCAAAACAACCACGTCGGCCCGCTGATCGACAAGGACGCGGTGCGCGGATACGAAAAGGCGCTGGAGCAAGTGGTGAAACAGGGCGGAAACATCCTGGTCGAGGGCGGCGTGCTTTCGGGTGAAGGCTATGAAAGCGGATGCTATGTGCGTCCCGCGATCGCCGAAGCCGACAACTCTTTTGATATCGTACAGCACGAGACCTTTGCACCGATTCTCTACTTGCTCAAATATTCGGGCGATGTGGAGAACGCGATCGAAATTCAGAATGGCGTGGCCCAAGGCCTTTCATCGGCCATCATGACCAACAACCTGCGCGAGGCCGAGAAGTTCCTCTCGGTTGCCGGTTCAGACTGCGGAATCGCCAACGTCAACATCGGGACTTCGGGTGCCGAGATCGGCGGCGCGTTTGGTGGCGAGAAGGAGACGGGTGGCGGACGCGAATCGGGTTCCGATGCGTGGAAGGTCTACATGCGCAGGCAAACCAACACGATCAATTATACGACAAACCTGCCGCTCGCGCAGGGGATCAAGTTCGATTTGTAATAGAAGCCGCCTTCGGGCGGTTTTTTAATTTCGCCCGCGTTCCTCGGGGTAAAGTTCAGGAAGCGGGTCGCTTTGCCAAAATTCCTTTGTATCGGCGTCCAGGATTGTCAATGGACCGTAGAATGCCGCCCCGGTGTCCAAGTTCCATACATTGCCCATTTGGACAGGTTCCGTTTTTCCGATCTTGGTTACCGGAGTGTGGCCGATGTAGATTTCGCTGTAAAGGGTCAGCCGTTTAGGGTAGGCCAAATCGTCGGGCGACAGCCTTTTGTCAAAACTGACGGCAGTCTCCCACAATGTCCGGTCCCAGAATGCGAGCCTCGGGTAATGTTCATGTGCAATCCCGTGCAGATTGGTAAAGCCCGCATGAACGAAAAGCCTGTTGCGACCATCGATGAAGTAATACCGGAGCGTATCGAGAAATTCGATGTGCCTTAGTTTGACATCATCTTCGAGCAAGGAATAGGATTTAATGGTCGCCTCGCCACCGTGCTGAAACCACAGTTCGTTTTCCTTTCCCCGAAGCCATTGCAGCAGCAGATCGTCATGGTTGCCGCGCATATAGATGCAGTTGTGCGTTGACTGAAGCGCGATTAAATAATCCAGTACCTGCGGTGATTCGCTCCAACTGTCCACATAATCGCCCAGGAAAATAATGCGGTCATCCTGCGTCGCCCCGGATCGCTCCAGGACTTGCCGCAGTGCCCTTAATCCGCCGTGAATGTCCCCGATAACAAGTGTCCTTTGCGCCATAATCTCTGTTCAAACAAAAATAGCGGAAATCACCTTAACAAAATTTACAGAAAAGCCGCAGGGCAACCAACCATGTGCTGAATAATTTTATAAAATGTTAACGGCCCGGCAATCAGCTGCTTTTATATACGCCATGACACAATAAACTTTCGCCACGCTCCGGGCCGGTTTGGGTTAAGTTAGACGGCAGCCTTAGGGCTGTCGTTTTTTTCGCCGAAGAATCAATTATATACGCCATATCATGAAATCGACGCCAAAAAAAATCCTGATGATTGACGATCATCCCACCCAAATCGAGGGGTACAAGACCATTTTATCCTACAACAGCCGGGGTATTGAAATCGAAGCGACGGCCTGCCACGACTGCGAGGCTGCCTATAATCTGATCCACTCTGCCGCCGCCGCCAAATACGACATCGTCTTTTTGGACCAGAACCTGCCGGCATTCGAATCGCGAAACATCAAGTCCGGATGTGACCTCGGTCCACTCATCCGCAGGTTCATGCCCAGGGCCCGCCTGGTGTTTTTGACATCACACGTGGAAGCCTTCGTGCTGTACAATATCATCAACAAACTGAAACCCGAAGGACTGTTGGTCAAAAGCGATTTTGATGCGGAAGACCTGTTGCGCGCCTTTGAATGCATCATTTCCGGCGGGACATATCACAGCGAAACGGTGGTGGAGCGGATGAAGTACATGTTGGCTCGAGCCGATTATCTCGACAGCCTGAACCGCCAGATCATCCATTGCCTCTCGCGCGGGGTCAAGACCAAGCATTTGCCGGAACACGTCCACCTCTCGCTGAGCGCGATCGAGAAACGCAAAGCCCAGATCAAGGATTATTTCTGCATCGGTTCGGGGCGCGACAAGGACATTGTGAGCGTCGCGAGGGAACTCGGATTTGTTTAAAATGTGCGCCATGATTAGCCGAATCGCCTTTTGGCTGGCCGGATTACTAATATGCGGTCAGGCACATGCTTTCGAGGAAGAGACCGCCCGGATTTTCCGCGAACTTTCGGATGAATTGAAGTGCATCGAGGTGCGTTATGCACCAATGCGGGACTCGCTGGAAATGACCCTGGAACGCGAAAACTTTTCCTTCCGTCACGCGCAGTCCAGCCAGGCGAAAATCGAAGCCCTCGTCAGGCGGGAGGAAATCCGTGAGGCGCTCCGGTTGCTTGCCCTTGACAGTGTCGGCGAAATTTCAAAAGTCCGCTACCTCAAAGGCCTGCAGATCATCAAGATCCTTTACGAGAAAATCCTGGGTCTTGACCACCATTTCGCATCGGTTCGGACCTTGGGCGAAATCAATCGCATCGCCAATCCGACGCAATATCCGGAGTACGCCAAATTTCGTGAGACGCTTACTTCGCAAAAGGATAAGCGCGGCTTTGATCTGACCGCCATCCTGGGGACCAATGCCATCGTTTCGGTGGTCCAGACCTTTACCAGCATGCTCGGATCCGGGATGAGCCGTGAACAGAAGGAAAAGGAGCTGGCCGCGATCGAGTGCATCCTTGATTTTACGCTGCGGATGCAAAATGACCTGAACACGATTTATTTCGAGACTGCCTTCCTGCAGACCAGCAACGGCCGGATGAAGCAGGAAATCGAGGCCTTGTTCCGTGATTATGCAAAGCCTATCGGCTACGTTGCCACGCTCGAGAACTGCCGCGCGCACGACGACTGGGAGACCTTTACCCAAAAGATGGACGAATACCTGGTGAAACTCAAATCGTCAACCGGGACGGCGCAGTACAAGATGCAGGTCAACATGGAGTTTCCTATCGACCGGCTCTTGCAATACATCACCCAGTACAACGCCTACATCGATCAGGGCGGAAAGTTTTACGAAAAGTTCCGCATCATTCTCAACAGCTATGAAAACCAGAAGCAATGCGAGACCCGGCTTCCACCCGAATATTTAAAGCTCCGCAGCGACATCGACGTTGCCATCGAAAAGTTCAATGTGGCCTATAAACCGATCGAGATCAACGGCAGCAAGATGAAGGAAATATTGTACGGGCTCAACGAGTTTGACTGATCATTGGGTATCATACTTCATCTTTCGCAAAATGCGCATGGATTCCTTGAAGGAAAGGTACGCCGACGGGAAGGGTTTCAGGAGCGGTTTGGCATCGATGAGCTGTTGTCGGGCATCGTCAAACCCGTTCAGGTAGCAGATCATGAAGGTCGAAGGAAGGTTCTCGAGATCCCGAAGTTCGTGCGGTGACATCGCTTTTCCCGAGGACAATCGCGCCAGCAACGCCAACCCCGAATTGTAAATGTGGTGCAACAACCTCTTGTTGAATTCGGGCGGCTCAAAAAGCATCTGGCGCTCGATCTTGTAATAGCCATTTTCAAAAAACCGGATCGTTTGCCGCTCGAGCGGGTAATAGCTTGTTTTGTCGTTGAGCCCGAGTGGGACGTATTCGGTAATGGTGAAAGTGTCCTCGTCATACGATATGATGACCTCGTCCAATGCGGAGTAAAACAGTTTTATCTGCTCGTTGATGAGTTCGATATCCACCCGCGAAAGAAATGTGTTCTCGCGGACACGCTTGGGGATTCCCGCCCAGCAGATCACGAAGAGTTCCTTGAACACCTTGTACCGGGGTTCCATGTCCCGATGCCTCACGTTGGTGAAATTGATTACCCCGTCCAGAGTGTGCGCAATGCTGTTGCGGGCCGCATTCTCGATCGCGGTGACGGTCTCGGTGTTAAGGGTTGCCTTGCGTTGGGTCCACGGGGCGAGGTTTTCCACGGGGACGGTATTGCTCCCGCGGCGCTCGAAAATGGTCCCCTGCGCAATGGTGTGGATGTTCTTTTTAAAATGTGAAACCAGCTTATTCGGTTTGATCGTGACGAGTCCCACGACTTTGTCCTTGGGCAAGTTAGGGAACGGAACGTTTTCATACTGGATTTTAGGGGGGTTCTCCAGGAACGCGTTCACGAGGTTTTGGATTCGGCTGTCGTCGAAGAAGTCATCACCCGTAATCGCGTTGTCCTGGTCCTCGACGCCCACGACGATGTAGGAGTTATTGGCCGGATTCGAATTGGAAAGCGCGCAGATGTGCTTCAAAAACTTCGCCTTGCCCTCTCGCGTGTGCAGGTTCAACTGGCGCTTCTTGTCATAGAAACTGTTCTCGTCGTTGTGCGCGAGCAGGTTTTTGATGAGAAGCCGCTTGTTGATCATAATTTTTATTTGGGCAGCTTTGCCCGCTGTCCGCTATTATCTTTCGGGCTCGTCCCTCGCCGCAAAAGGATATCCGCTTCCATCGGGGCTGCGGCGCACGGGCATTAAACTTTCCGGTTCACGATCGTGGACGAGGCCTGCGCCGTCGGGAAAACAATGATATCTGCGATATTCACATGCGCCGGCCGCGACACCGTAAAATAAAGGATGTCGGCCACGTCCTCAGGCCGCAAGGGTTCAAAACCCGCGTACACCTTCGCCGCGCGTTCACGGTCGCCTTTGAACCGGACTTCTGAGAATTCCGTTTCCACCATGCCGGGATTGATGCATCCCACCTTGATCCCAAACGGATTCAAATCCATGCGCATTCCCTGGCTGATCGCGTCCACCGCATGTTTGCTCGCACAATAAACGTTGCCGCCGGGGTAAACTTCCTTGGCCGCGGTGCTGCCGATATTAATGATTTGTCCGGAGCGGCGCTCCACCATCTGCGGGATTATCGCCTGCGAAACATACAGCAGCCCCTTTACGTTGATGTCGATCATCGCATCCCAATCGCGTAGGTCTCCCGATTGGATCGGGTCCAGGCCATGGGCATTACCCGCGTTGTTGATCAGGACGTCGATTTGCGAAAATTCTTCCGGCAGGCCGGCAATCGCCTGTTTAACCGCTTCGGCATCCCGCACGTCGAATTCCAAAAGGTGAATCTCGCTGCCATGCAGTTCGGCCCTGAGGCTTCGCAATCTATCCCCGCGCCTTCCGCACAGGACCAGCCGATATCCATTCTCGGCGAATTTAATGGCCGTCGCCCGGCCTATTCCGCTTGTTGCCCCGGTAATGAGCGCTGTTTTATTTAGTTTCATCTATGGAATTTTTGTGCCCCGGCTTTGTTCCCACAACGCAAACCAATCCTCGAGGTCGAGTTTCAGGCTTCCCGCCTGCGAGAGGTCGCGTATCCTGTCCGCATCGGCAGTACCGATGATCGGAATGATCCGCGCGGGATGCATTATGATCCACGCGATCAGGATCCGGGAGGGGCTTGCCTGGTATTTTTCCGAAAGGCTGTTGAGCAAAATCGTCAATCTTCCTGATTGTTCATTATCGTCCTTAAACACGGTTCCCAGCGGGCTCCAGGCCATGGGCCGGATCTCGTGAAGCCGCATGTGGTCGATTGTGCCGTCGGTCATGGCCTCGGGGTGTGTCACCGAAAAGGAAATCTGGTTATGTGAAACGTCGGTGCATTTCTGGATGAGGTCGGTCTGGATGGGCGTGAAATTGGAAACGCCAAAATCCAAAATCTTCCCGTCTTGCTTGAGTCGGCTGACGGCCTGTGCGATTTCGTGCGGATCCATTAACGGGCTCGGCCGGTGCAGCAGAAGGAGGTCGAGGTAATGCGTCCGCAGGTTTTTAAGCGATCGCTCCACCGACCAGATGATATAGTCTCCGGAATAATTGTAATGCTTGACGCGATATCCCCGGTCTCCTGAGAGATGTCCGATCCCGCATTTTGAAATTAACCGGATCGCATCGCGGTTTACACGGGAAACCTCGAGCGCATGCCCAAAATCCGCCTCCGTGGTATATCCGCCATAAATATCGGCGTGGTCAAAGGAATCGATTCCGCATTCCAGGCAGGTTTCGATAAGGCCCGCCATGCCATTAGCATCAAGCTTCCGCCCCCATTCGCCCCAGTTCATGGTACCGGCCACGATATTTGATAAAGTTTTCATAATTCTCTCCGAATTCCGTGTTAAGGCTATGTTACACGATTACAAAACCCCGTTACGAAAAGTAACAAATTCTAAATCTTAACCAACATGAAAATTTCAAATTTTTTAAAGAGCATTTCGGCCGCGGCGCTGGTTGCCTTTTTCTCCGTTTCCTGTGATGACGACGATGATAACAACAATGTGGACGGCACCTCGCGCATCCGTGTCAGCATGACCGATGCTCCGGGCGATTATGACGAAGTCAATGTTGAAGTCATTGGTGTAAAATATAAAGTCAGCAATGACGATGGCGAGGATGGTTGGCTGGATCTCGACATCGAGAATCCGGGGGTGGTCAACCTGCTGGATTTGACCGGTGGGGTGACGCTTCTGCTTGCCGACGATGAAATCCCCGCCGGGCATCTCGGACAGGTCAGGCTGATTTTGGGCGACGACAACACCGTGGTCAAGGACGGGGTTACTTATCCGCTGAATACGCCAAGCGCACAGCAATCGGGACTTAAGCTTCAAATCGACCAGGAACTGGAGGCCGATGTGATGTATGAATTCCTCCTTGATTTTGACGTTCACCAGTCGGTTGTTGAGGCGGGCGCTTCCGGCAACTACAATCTTCATCCGGTAATCCGCGTAACTGCCGAGGAAGCATCTGGTTCCATTACGGGCGTGGTCGTTCCTGCAGATGTTCCGGTTACCGCATCGGTAACGGTCAATGGCACAACGGTAAATGCCGACACCAATGCGGAAGGCATCTTCGTCATCCACGGGATCCCATCGGGAACTTATACCGTGACCCTAACCCCGGACGCGACTTCGGGCCTTGCGGTGTTCACGATCGAAAACGTGACCGTGGTCAATGGAGAAGAAACATCGGTGGGCAACATTTCATTATAGAAAGTTAAACCGTCATAAAGTTTGCTAAAAGGCTGTCCCTACAGGGATGGCCTTTTCTTTTTTAACCAATTGTTAACAGCAGGCCTTTTAAAAAATAGTCAATTTGCACCACCTTAAAAATTAACAGTCGGGAAATCCGGCCCTTACTATGGAAGATAACACGGCAACGATGAATATCCGCGAGATCAATGAAAAGATAGAGCGCGAGAGCGCTTTCATTGATTTGCTGATGATGGAGATGAATAAAGTGATCGTGGGGCAGAAACAGATGACCGAAAGATTGCTCATCGGCCTGTTGGGACAGGGGCACATCCTTCTTGAAGGCGTACCGGGACTCGCGAAGACGCTCGCCATCAATACCTTGTCGCAGGCAATCGACGCTTCGTTCAGCCGGATCCAATTTACGCCCGATCTCCTTCCGGCAGACGTTGTCGGGACCATGATCTACAACATCAAGCAAAACGATTTCTCAATTAAGAAAGGTCCCATCTTCGCGAATTTCATCCTTGCGGATGAGATCAACCGTGCTCCCGCCAAGGTGCAGTCGGCGTTGCTGGAGGCGATGCAGGAAAAGCAGGTAACCATCGGCGATACGAGTTTCAAACTTGACCGGCCGTTCCTGGTACTCGCCACCCAAAACCCCATCGAGCAGGAGGGAACCTATCCGCTTCCCGAAGCGCAGGTGGACCGTTTCATGCTCAAAACGGTAATCGACTACCCCAAGATGGACGAGGAACGCCTCGTTATCAGGCAGAACCTTCGCGGAGGCTACGACAAGGTCAACCAGGTCGTGTCGGTGGCGCAGATCATCCGCGCGCAGGAGTCGGTACGGGAGGTTTACATGGACGAAAAAATAGAGAAATATATCCTCGACATCATCTTCGCCACCCGTTACCCCGAGAAATACAAACTTGAAAAAATAAAGCCGCTCATCAGTTTTGGCGCATCGCCGCGAGGCAGCATCAACCTTGCCACCGCTGCCAAATGTTACGCCTTCATCAAGCGCCGGGGCTACGTGATTCCGGAGGACGTCCGCGCGGTGGTACACGATGTGTTGCGTCACCGCATCGGGGTAACCTATGAGGCCGAGGCCGAAAACATCACATCGGTGGACATCATCAACAAGATCGTCAACGAGGTCGAAGTCCCATAGTTGTTAGCGATTAGTCATTCGTGCCTGGACCATCCAGCCACCAGCCACTAGCCACTAGCCACAAAAAAATGGATACAAAAGAACTGCTCAAGAAAGTCCGCAAGATCGAGATCAAGACCCGGAGGCTCAGCGATCACATCTTTTCGGGCGAATACCATACGTCTTTCAAGGGCCGCGGAATGACCTTCAGCGAAGTCAGGCAGTACCAGTTTGGCGACGATGTCCGCGCAATTGACTGGAACGTGACCGCGCGCTACAACGAACCCTTTGTCAAGGTTTTCGAGGAAGAGCGCGAACTCACGATGCTTTTGATGGTTGATGTGAGCGGTTCGGAGCAATTTGGCACACGCGGAGGGTTCAAGAGCGAGATCGTCACGGAAATCGCGGCGACCCTCGCTTTTTCGGCGACGCAAAACAACGACAAGATCGGGTTAATCCTGTTTTCGGATACGGTAGAGCTGTTCATTCCGCCCAAGAAAGGCCGCTCGCACGTACTTCGCATCATCCGCGAACTGATCGAATTCCAACCCAAAAGCTCCCGGACCGACATCTCGCAGGCGCTCAGGTTCCTTTCGGGGATCATGAAGAAGAAGGCGATCGTATTCGTGATTTCAGACTTTGTGACCGATGACCTTTTTGAACGAACGCTGAAAATCGCGGCACGAAAGCACGACATTACCGGAATCCGCGTTTTTGACCGGCGCGAGGAACAACTTCCCAATTTGGGGATGGTCCCGATGCTTGACGCCGAGACAGGCAAAGTCACGCTAATCGATACGTCGTCGGCAGAGTTGCGCAGGAAGTACGAGGAAAGGCATCGGGAAAGCTCGGCCTATTTCAAGGAAACATTCAGCCGGTGCGGGGCAGGCGCGTTTTCGACCCGCGTGGACGAGAGTTACGTAACCAGGCTTTTGGGCTATTTCAAATCGCGCGGCTGATGCAATTTTCCCGTTATATTATCCTGATCCCTTTGCTCCTCCTGAGCCTCATTGCGCAGGCGCAGGTGACCGCGTCGGTGGATTCGGTGCGCAAGAAAATCGGGTCGGAATTCCGGCTTACCCTCAGGGCCAAGGCCGATACTTCCGCCAGGGTGAGTTTCCCCTCAGGCAAAAATTTCGGCCCGATGGAAGTCATCCGAAGCTACAAGATCGACACCGTTACCGAAGGCGGCGCGTATGAACTCATCAAGCGGTACGGGCTGACGCAATTCGATTCCGGCCGGTATGTTATCCCGCCGCTCCAGGTGGTCATTGGCAACAAGCCTTTCCTTACCGACAGCATTGCCGTTGAGGCGCAGCCGGTCAAGGTCGACACTATGCAGCAAAAACTTTACGACATTCGGGATATCATCGCGACCGGAAAATCACCCTCGTATTGGTGGATCTACGTTTTAGGCGCTCTTGCACTGGCGGCCGGGGGATATTTTGCGTACAGATATTTCGTTCGCCGGAAATCTTCGGCTCCCAAAAAGGAAATTTACCGGTCCCCGATCGAGAAGGCGACGGTTTTGCTGCAACAGCTCGAAAAGAAGGAACTTTTGCAAAAGGGCGAGGTCAAGTCCTACTACAGCGAACTTACCGATATCGCCCGGAATTACATCGAGGAGGCCATCCACATCCCCGCGATGGAAAGCACGACATCCGAATTGCTTGCTGCGCTGAAAGAAGCCTCGGTCAAGAAAAATATGGCGCTTTCTCCCGAGACCGCCGCTGACCTTGAACGCGTTTTGCGCCAGGCCGACCTGGTGAAATTCGCAAGGTCGCAACCGCCGCAACCCGAGATTGCCGAAGACCGGACCAGGATTGAAAAGGCCATCCTGACCCTTGACCGATCCATCCCGGAGGAAATCGCCGAAGAGGACGAACACCTGGCCCAACTCAAACGCGAGCGCGAGCTAAAGCGCAAACGCATGCGAAAGATCGCGGTTTATTCGGCGGTGGTCGTGTTCCTGCTGATCAGCATCGGCGGGTACTTCGCCGCCACTCGAGGCTTTGGTTACCTCAAGGACAACTTGATCGGGCATCCGCTCAAGGAGTTGGCCGAAGGGGAATGGATTCGCAGCGAATATGGAAATCCACCGGTCATCATTGAAACGCCCCGGGTGCTCAAGCGGATCCCGGCCGAGAAGGAATTGCCCAAAGAGGCCATGGCGCTGCTCAAGGACTTGCAGATGTTTGCCTATGGCTCGATGATCGACAATTTTTATGTCATCGTCTCGACAAATACTTATCGCGAAGAAGTGAACCTCGATCTGGACAAGGCCGTCGAGGGAATCATCGCCACGATGGAAGCCCGCGGCGCACAAAATATCCTGGTCAAGCAGGAGCAATTTGAAACGCGCGAGGGCCTCAAGGGAATGAAGGCTTACGGAACGATGACCGTAATCGACCCGGCCGGAAAATCGCGCCGCGCCTATTATGAAATATTGATCTTCAGCCAGCAGAACGGCCTACAGCAAATCATGGTCTCTCATGTCGAAGGCGACAAGTACGGCATCGAGGTACGCGAACGCATCATCAATTCGGTTGAACTCAAACGCCCCGTGCAATGAGCGAAGTAACTTTCATGCATCCGCAATTTCTCTGGCTGCTGTTATTGTTGCCCGCAGCCATAGCCTGGCTTTTTTGGCGCGGAGGTGAGCCGTCGGTGACGCTCAAGATGAGTTCGGTAGGCGGCCTGGCCAAACACAATTCGATTTGGGCGAGGCTAAAACCGATGTTGCACGTGTTGAGGTTGCTCGCACTGGGTTTTATAATCGTGGCGATGGCGCGCCCGCGGACGGTGGACATTTCCAGCCAGACCAAGACCACCCGCGGAATCGACATCGTCATGGCGATCGACGTATCCGGAAGTATGCTTGCCCGCGACCTCAAACCCAACCGGATGGAGGGGCTGAAGGCGGTCGCAAAGGAATTTGTCGAAGGCCGGCCCAATGACCGTATCGGGATCGTGGTCTATGCGGCGGAGGCCTATACCAAAACGCCCGTGACCAGCGACAAATCGGTGGTTTTGGAGGCGCTTAATTCGGTCAGGTACGACAATGTGCTGCAGGACGGGACGGGAATCGGGATGGGCCTCGCGACCGCCGTAAACCGCCTCAAAGATTCAAAGGCCAAGAGCCGCGTAATCATCATGCTGACCGACGGAGTCAACAATTCGGGGTTTATCGAACCGGAAACGGCATCGGATATCGCACGCGAATACGGCATAAAGGTCTACACCATCGGTATCGGTACCAACGGCATGGCCGAATTTCCTTATGCCTATGCGCCTGGCGGAGGATTTTTGTTCCGGATGATGCAGGTCGAAATCGACGAAAAGCTCATGAAACAGATTGCTGCAAATACCGGCGGGAAATATTTCCGCGCAACCAGTAACCGCAGCCTGAAATCGATTTACAATGAAATCAATAAGCTCGAGACCACCGAGATCGAGGAACTGAAGTTTTATGATTACGATGAGAAATTTCGGCCGTTTATTTGGATTGCCGGAATATTGCTCCTTGTTGAATTTGGATTGAGGCAAACGGTTTATAGAAGTTTTATCTGATGGTGCAGTTTGACAAACCCGAATATTTTTACCTGTTGGCGCTTTTGGTGCCGATGGCCTTGCTATTCGTGGCCAACCGGTTCTGGATGCGCAAGAAGCAGAAGGATTTTGGCGATCTCGCACTGATAAAAAGGCTGGCACCAAACCGTTCCGCCGCGAAACCCGTACTCAAGCTCGCGCTTTTTTTGGGCGCAATCGCATTTTTGGTGACGGCGCTGGCGAATCCCATGATCGGCACAAAAACCGAGACGGTAAAGCGCGAAGGGATCGATATCGTGTTTGCGGTAGACGTCTCCAAAAGCATGCTCGCCGAGGATGTCGCGCCGTCCAGGCTGGAAAAGGCCAAGCAGACCGTTTCGCAGATCATTTCGCAACTTTCGGGTGACCGGATCGGCATCATCGCGTATGCCGCAGGCGCTTATCCCGTACTGCCGATCACGACGGATTATGCCGTCTCGCGGATGTTTTTGCAGAGCCTGAATACCGACATGGTTTCCTCGCAGGGAACCTCGCTTGGAGAGGCGATCACGCTATCGGAAACGTTCTTTGACAAGGACAGCAAAACCAACAAACTGCTGATCATGCTTTCGGACGGCGAGGATCATGAAAGCGGTGCCGAAAATGCCGCCCGCCAGGCGCGCAAGGCCGGAATCAAGATCATAACGGTTGGTTTGGGAACCGCAAAGGGCGGCCCGATCCCGCTTCGGGAAAATGGATATGTGGGGCAGTTCAAGCGCGATGGCAACGACCAAATAGTGATCACGAGGCTCAACGAGGAGAACCTTAAGACCATCGCCAAAAACACAAGCGGAGGGTATGTTTATGGCGGAAATTCGCGCCAGGTCGCCGAATATGTCAAAAAAGCGTTGGAAAATATCGAGCGCACCGAGTTCGAATCGCAGGAATTCACCGATTTCAACGCGCAATTCCAATGGTTCCTGGGATTCGCACTTTTGTTTTTGATGGCCGATTTGTTCATACTTGAACGGAAGACCAAATGGCTGCAGAAGCTCAACCTGTTTAATGAAAAGGAAAGATGAAGAAGTTGATGTTGATATTTTTGGCGGTTGCCGGGCTCCGGGCCCAGGAGAAGGACAAAATCCTTCCAAAGGCGAATGAGAAGTTCGCCAATCAGGAATATGCCGACGCCGAGGCTCAGTACAGGATATCCGAATACAGGAATCCGTCGGCCGTCGCGAGTTACAATCTCGGCAATTCGATTTACAGGCAAAACCAGCACCTGGAAGCGCGCAACGCCTACCTGAAAGCGATCCAGGCCGCACAAGGGCGGGACGAAAAGCATCGGGCCTTCCACAATCTGGGCAATGTGCTGATGAAGGAAAAGGATTATCAGGGAGCGGTCAATGCCTATAAGGACGCGCTTCGGAACAATCCCTCGGACGATGAAACCCGCTACAACTATGCATTGGCGAAGAAGATGTTGAAGGACAATCCGCCCAAAGACGACAAGAAGGACAAGAAAAAAGACAAAAAAGACGACAAGAAACAGGATAAAAAGGACCAACCCAAGGACGATGGGCAGGATAACAAGGACGGCCAGGGCAAGGACAAGCCCAAACCGCAGCCCAAAGATGGGCCTGAAGGCCCCGATCCCAAACCGGCACCGGGCGGGATGCCCAAAGAGCGCCTCGAGAATTTGCTTGACGCAGTAAATAACGAGGAGCGCAAGGTACAGGGCAAGGTCAATGAGAAGAAGGTAAAGGCGCAACCACGCCGAAACGAAAAGGATTGGTAATGAAATCGATTGTAAAATATATTGCCATTTTGCTTCTGATGAGCCCCGGCTTGTTGGCCCAGGTACAGTTCGAGGCACGCGCGAGCAAACAGACCCTGGCCATGAACGAAAGGCTCCGGGTGGATTTCACCATGAACGGCGACGGGGACAATTTCGTGCCGCCTTCCTTTGAGGGTTTCCGTGTTGTGGCAGGGCCCAGCCAGCAGGTCAGCCAGTCGTGGGTCAACGGCAAGACGGCTTTTAGCAAGACATACTCCTATTTTTTATTGCCGACGCAACGCGGACAGCTTACCATTAAACAGGCGGCCGTGGAGATCAACGGCCAGATTTACAAGACCTCGCCGATAAAAATCACCGTAACCGCAGCGGTGGAACAACCGCGCGACCCCAATGAAATATCGGTGAGCGCCGATGACGCGTTGCATTTGGTGGCGGATGTTTCCAAAACCGATCCGTATCTCAACGAGCCGATCACGGTAGTTTACAAACTGTATTTCAACTACAACATCGGGATCACCAATTTCCGCGAACTCGACAAGCCCAAGTACAACGATTTCTGGAGCCAGAACATCGAGATCAAGCAATTACAGGTCGAGGAAGGGCGCTACAATGGCGAAAAATACCGATACATCGTACTCAAGAAAACGGTACTTTATCCGCAGAAATCCGGTAAACTCGAAATCGAGCCGCTCTCGCTTGACATAGACGTGGAACTTCCCTCCAACCGAAGGACGATTTTTGGGCAGATGATCCCCATCCAGGACAACAAGCGCGTCTCGGCGGGCGCGAGGACCATCAACGTCAAGCCGCTCCCCGAAGCCGGCAAACCAGCCGATTTTTCGGGCGCGGTAGGCAAGTTCGATTTTAAGGTCACGCCCTCGCGAACCGTTCTCAAAAATGGCGAATCGCTGGATCTGGTGGTGAGCGTTAACGGGTCGGGCAACCTGAAGCTCTTCAGCCTTCCGAAGCCTGTTGTTCCTGCAGCCCTCGAAATGTACGATCCGGTCCACAAGGAAAATGTTTCCACGACGTTGAGCGGGATGTCGGGGCGCGTGAGCGACAGTTATGCGATCATACCGCAGTTCAGGGGAAAATACCCCATTAAACCGATTTCCTTTACCTACTTCGATCCATCGGCACGGAAATACAAAACCATCACCTCGCCCGAGATCATGATAAACGTGATGGACGGACCTGAGGTTTCGGGCGTGGGCCCGGCCCAGGCCAATGCAACTCCCGCGGAAGCCGCTAAAAATCCGGTAGCCTCACAGGCCCAGTTCAAATTCATCAAGCTCAAAACTTCGCTCGGCCCGATGAAGGAATCCGCTTTTTTGGGATCGGGGTTGTTTTACGCGTTGGTGAGCCTTCCGCTGCTGTGCATCCCGCTGCTGATGCTGGCCAGGCGCAAGCAACTTGCCAATGACGCCGATGTGGCCGGCAACAAGGCACGCCATTCGCAAAGGCTGGTACGCAAGTATCTTTCGGAGGCAGGAAAGAATATGGGCGATAAAGAGTCTTTTTACAACGCGCTTGAACGTGCGCTTCACAATTTCCTGAGGGCGAAGCTGGGCATCGAGACTTCTGAAATGCGCAAGGAAAACATACGCGAGATCCTGATCGATCGCGGCGCGCAGGCTGAATCTGCCGGGCAGTTCATCTCACTTGTTGAAAGCTGCGAACTCGCACGGTACGCTCCGGCATCATCCGGGTCGATCAAACAGGATTACGACCGTGCCGCCCAGGTCATGCAGGAACTTGAAAAGCAATTGAAATGAAAAGGATCCTTCTTACGCTACTTCTCGCCGTGATGACCATTGCCTCATCGGCACAGGAACACTTTGAAAGGGGCAACCAACTTTATCAAAAGGAGCAATATGCCGCGGCTGCGAAAAGTTACGAAGCCGAACTTGCAAAGGGCGTCCATTCGGCAGGGCTCTATTTCAACCTCGCCAACGCATATTACAAAATGGACAAGGTCGCGCCGGCCGTTTTCTATTATGAAAAGGCATTGCTGCTGGAACCGAATGATCGGGATATCCGGGTTAACCTCGGTTACGCGCATAAAATGATGATCGATGAAGTCAAGGAATTGCCCCGGGCGGGATTCGCGAGGCTGTTGCACGATTTTACGGGACTGTTCCATTACGATACATGGGGATGGATCGCCGTCGGCTTGTCATTTTTGGTCCTGGCGCTTTTTGCGGGATATTATCTTTCGCCTGTTGCCTTGCACAAGCGAATCTACTTTTTTTCAATGCTGGGCGCACTGTTTCTGGTTGTTTGTGCGGCAGTTTCCGGAATTTATGAAAAGGAGCGGCTTGCGAGTGAGCGTCCCGCCATCATTTTCGAGCCGATCATTACGATCAAGGGCGAGCCAAGGCCTTCCTCTCCCGATGTGATTACTTTACACGAAGGATCCAAGGTTTACGTCCTGGAAGAATTGGGAGAATGGAAAAAAGTCCTGCTTCCCGACGGAAATGACGGTTGGATCAAATCGTCGGCCATCCGGGAGATCAAACTTTAGCGGGAATATCGGGAATCCATTCGGCAAGGGAAGGATACAGCATTTTCCCGAAGCCGTAAACAGGTTCGTAAAGGATCGAGGCCGATTTCGCCTCGGCGCCAGGTAAATCATAGCGGGCCATCAGCGTTAACAATGTCCCGATGACCAGCGCGAGTTTCATCATCCCGAAGATGCCGCCCAGGATACGGTTGAGTATCCCGATTCCCGCAAAACTCGCCATCGTTGTGAAAAGCCTGGCCAGCATCGATATCAAAATGATCGCGCCAAGGAAAAGCACGATGAAACAGGCCAGCCTTACCACCAAAGGATCCCAGGAAACTTTTGTGGACATAAGTTGGGCAAGCGCCGACGAAAATTTCACCGCCAGAAAAATTCCCAAGGCCAGTGAGACCAGTGAGGCGAATTCCATGAAAAAGCCGTTGAAGACGCCGCGTACCAGGCCGTAGCCAAGGGTAATCGCGAGAATGATGTCGAGGATTCCCATGCGGCGCAAGATAAAACCTTTTGGCCGATGACCCAAGTGCGCTATCTTTGCCGAATGTCCAGAGATCAACAATTAAAAGACCGTTGGGAGCTTGTGGTTTCGCGGCTTTCAAACCAATTTTCACAGGGCGAGGACCTTGACCTCGACGCCATCATTTACCTGATCGGCGTCCAGGAATTGGGAAAGGTGCACAATAAATTCAAGAAGGACGAGAAGGTCAACCTGATGCATATTGCCATTTGCCGGTTGCTTGAGCCGTATGGCTACTATGAATTTGACTATTACGACCGCGACGGCTGGCCGCATTACAAGGTTCGGGAGGAGTTGCCGGCGCTCAAGGCGGGTGAGCAATCGGTTTTGATGAAGGAAGCCATCGTCCAATATTTCATTGAAAAGGAATTCATTGACTGATTCCGGATTGGGCCTCTTTTCAACAATCTCGTAGGCGGATTTTGCTTAAATTTGCACCTCTCTCACAACACCATGATCGACGAAATCAAGAAATACATCCTCGAGGCCGAGGCTTTTGCCACGCAAAGTGCCGATGAACTCGAATCGTTCCGCATTCGCTTTTTGGGCAAGAAAGGTTTGCTGAACGACTTTTTTGCCGAATTCAGAAACGTGCCCGCCGAACAGAAGCGCGAATTCGGGCAGGTTATCAACCAGCTCAAACAGACGGCCGAAGAAAAGGTGCGCACCATCCAGGAGCAACTTGAATCGGGCGAGGACTCAAAAGGGATGTACGGCGACTTGACGCGTCCGGCCGAACCGATGAAAGTCGGCGCACGCCATCCTATTTCCATCGTCAAGAACCAGATTGTCGATATTTTCTCGAATATTGGGTTCAACGTTTCCGAGGGGCCCGAGATCGAGGACGACTGGCACAATTTCACCGCGCTCAATCTTCCCGAATACCATCCGGCGCGCGACATGCAGGATACTTTTTTTATCCAGACGAACCCCGATGTGCTGTTGCGCACGCACACTTCATCGGTACAGGTCAGGTACATGGAGAGCAACAAGCCGCCCATCCGCACGATCTCTCCGGGCCGCGTATTCCGCAATGAAGCCGTATCGGCGCGTTCGCACTGCATTTTCCATCAGGTCGAGGGGCTTTACATCGACAAGGACGTTTCCTTCGCCGACCTCAAACAGACGCTGCTTTATTTTACAAAGGAGATGTTTGGAAAGAGCAAGATAAGGCTGCGGCCCTCTTACTTTCCGTTTACCGAGCCGAGCGCCGAGGTCGATATTTACTGGGGCCTGAAGACCGAGACCGATTACCGCATCACCAAGGGAACGGGATGGCTCGAGATTATGGGCTGTGGCATGGTGGACCCGAATGTCCTTAAAAATTGCAACATCAACCCGGACGAGTACACCGGATTCGCCTTCGGAATGGGCATCGAGCGCATCGCGATGCTGCTCTACCAGATTGGCGATATCAGGATGTTCTATGAAAACGATGTGCGGTTTTTGGAGCAGTTTAGAGCATCAATTTGACGAATGTCGCGTGACGAATGTCCAATGATTTTTACCGACGGGTATCAAAAACGTAACTTTCGTAAATAGACAAAGCTTTTTATTTGGTTCATTCGACGTTCGACATTCGACATTTGACAAAAGGCATGAGAAAAGACATCACAATCCCCGAAGTTAAAGGCGTGTTCATGGCCGCGGTCCAGGATTGGAGCGACGACTTCATGCAGAATGTCTGGAACGTTTATCTGGTCAATGTCAATGAAGAGCCTCTGAGCAACATCATGGTCGTGTCCAAGGCTTTCGGGACAATCGATGGCGAGATGCGCAAGACTTCGATGCTGCGGCACGCTTTCATGGATATCGCTTCCAATGCGGCGCACAAAGTGGAAATGATCGAGGACAGCGTGCTCGCGCTCAACAACGAATTCATGGTCACGTTCTTCATCGGCAAAACGCTTTACGACCGCAAATTCATCTTTAGGGCAAACCTTCTCGATCCCGATAATACCGAGGAAGTTCCCGTACTCAACAAGCCCGGTGTGATCGTGCGTTAGGAGTTGTTTTTCGATTCTTTTTGCAGCTTGGCTTTCCAGCTGTAATAGCCCACCACGAAGATCCCGCCTGCCAGGAACACGACGGTCCTGATCAGCAGCTCGCGCCAATCGAAAGCCTCGTCGCTCATGAAAAGATCCAAAAGAGTGATGCAGAGGATCATGAGTGCTCCCCAAATGCCACCGTGGCGCAGTTGAAATTTCCAGCGTGGCGACATCAGTCGAGTTTTTCGGTTAGTTTGCGGAAGACCTTGCGCGCTTCCTTGCCTTCATACAAAATCGCGTAGACGGCGTCGATAATAGGGGTCTTGGCGCCGTATTCCTTGTTGAGTTCATAGGCGCTTCGGGCGGCGTAATAGCCTTCGGCCACCATGCTCATCTCCATCATTGCCGATTGCACCGTGTAGCCCTTCCCGATCATGTTGCCAAACATCCTGTTGCGCGAAAACACCGAATATCCGGTTACAAGCAAATCGCCCAAATACGCGGAATCGTTGATGTTGCGCTTCATCTTGTGCACCTTGCGGATGAACTTTTTCATCTCGCGGATGCCGTTGCTCATCAATACGCTCTGGAAATTGTCGCCGTAGCCCAAACCGTGCGCGATTCCCGCCGCGATGGCGTAGATGTTCTTGAGCATGGCGGCATATTCGGTACCGATGATATCGTCGGTAATCTTCGCCTTGATAAAGTTCCCCGATAGGCTGTCGGCCACAGTTTTGGCTTTTTTCTCGTCGCCGCACGCGATGGTGAGGTAGGAGAGGCGTTCGAGCGCGACTTCCTCGGCGTGGCAGGGCCCGGTAATGACGCCGATGTTTTCGTATGGAATACCGTAAGTTTCGTGAAAATGCTCGCCGACGATCAGGCTGGTCTCGGGAACGATGCCCTTGATAGCCGAGAAAATCACCTTGCCTTCAAGGCTTTCGGTCATTTTGGCAAGTTCGCCGCTCAAAAACGCGGATGGAATCGCGAAAATCACATAATCGGCGTAGGCCACCGCTTCATTGATGTTGGAAGTCAGCCTTAATTTCTGCACCTGGAATTCCACCGAACTCAGGTAATTTGGGTTGTGATGATGCGTCCTGATATGTTTGATCGCCTCTTCGTTGCGCATGTACCAGGCAATTTCGTCCAGGTTTGTGCAGAGCATCTTGGCGATGGCCGTGGCCCAGCTTCCGCCTCCGATGACAGCAAATTTGAGTGATTTCGTCATGATGGGATTTAAAGCTCCAAAAGTACCATTTTAAATAGAGACCCGCAATCGGCGCAGCTGATGAAACTTTAACACTTCTTTAATATTGCTGGCAACAATATTCGGGAGATGACGGCGTTGTTTAAATGTCAGATCATCGCAACGACGACTGATTTGAAAGTTAGTAAATTTTGTTTTGGTGTTATGAGAAAAGCGTTCGTGGTTTAGATCATGAACGCTTTTCGATTTTAAAGGCTCGCCTCGACAATTTGCCGAACTTTCTCCGGCGTCACAAGCTGTTTCTCGCCAATGCCGCGCCAGCCCCGTTCGGTAAAACGTCTCTCGATTATTTCGGGCGCATCGGTATCGCTTGAAAACTCCGAAACCCGAAGTTCCATCCCCATCGATTTCAGAAAGGCCGAAGTCCGGTCAATGGCTGCCCCGGCAACATCCTCATCGGTACCCGTAAGGTTGAAAATCCGGCGTCCGTATTGCGCGAGTTTCTCCATTTTGCTGTCAAACATGTTCCGGTACAGGTTAGGGCCAATGATGGCCAGCGTGCGCGCGTGGTCGATCCCGTAAAGCGCGGTGAGCTCGTGCCCGATCATGTGCGTGGCCCAGTCCGTGGGCACCCCTTTGTTCAAAAGCCCGTTGAGCGCCATCGTGCAGCACCACATAAGATTGGATTGCAGCGTATAATCGTCCGGGTTTTCAACGATCCCGGGGCCAATTTCAATTAGGGTTGCCAGAATGGCTTCGCCGATGCGGTCCTGAAGAAAGGCGTCGTGTTTATACGTCAGGTATTGTTCCAACACGTGCGTGTAGGCATCGACCACTCCGTTCTGGATCTGGCGTGTCGGCAATGAGGAAATGACGGTGGGGTCGCAGATGGAGAATTTCGGAAAGAGCGCCTGTCCTCCAAAGGAAAGTTTCTCCTGAGTGGCGTCGATGGAAATCACGGCACCGGAATTCATTTCACTTCCCGTTGCAGGTATGGTCAGGACTGTTCCAAACGGCATTGCGTTTTCCTTGATGAGCATCCTTTTGCGCAGGATTTCGATCGGATTTCCCTCAAAATGCACCGCGGCCGACATGAATTTGACCGCATCGATCACCGATCCGCCACCGACGGCCAGGATAAATTCGATTCCGTTTTGCCGGATCACCTCCACGGCCTTCATTGCGGTCTCAAATCTCGGGTTGGCCTCGATTCCGCCGAATTCGTTGATGTCGTATCCATTAAGCGCCGATTTTACCTGATCGTAAATTCCGTTTTTAAAGATGCTTCCGCCGCCGTAGACCAGGAGGATTTTTGTCTTGGGGGTAAATTCGGGAAGACGTGCGATTTCGCCCTTGCCGAAAATCAGGCGCGTCGGGTTATAGAGTTCAAAATTGAGCATGACAATATTTTTTGGCAAAGTTACCGATTCGCGGACGGTCTTGCCTTAAACTGATGTTAAGAACTCCGGTTTCGATTTGTAAGCTACCGGCCTCACATTCAATCCAAATTATCAGTATTTTTAAAAACAAAATCCTGCAACATGAAACACATTTACTCTTTTATTTTTGTTTTGGCCGCCTCGATCGCCGCGAGAGCGCAGTGCACCGTCCCGACCCTTTCCGATGTCAGCGGCCCGTCCCAGAGCATCTGTTCGGGAGAATCGGCAACCCTTAGTGCCACTACCGATGGCGATGAAATCCAATGGTTTGATTCCGCGACCGGTGGCAACATCGTGGGGACCGGCACCCTTTATGAAACCGGCCCTTTGACGACCACGACTTCCTTTTGGGCCGAAGCGCACAACATCGAGGTGGGCGCCCCGGTTTCGGGCGGCGGAAAGGCCGCACCCACCAGCAGCGGCGGAACCACGGTCGTGGCGACCACCAGCCCTTGGGGATTGGCCTTCACGGCTACCGAGGATTTCGTCCTGAATTCGGTCGACGTCTTCCTGAGTTCGGGGACGCCGGGTACGATCACCATTCAGCTAAAGGATCAGGATTACAATGTCCTGGAAACTGTTGCGGTCAATGCCCCGGCGGGAGGCACGAATACTTCTCCGGTCCAGTTTACGGTTCCTTTAAACCTGACCATAGACGGCGGAGCCAGTTACAAATTGGTCGTTTTGAGCGGCAGTCCTGCGATGATCCGTGACCTGTCTTCCAACAGTTTCCCGCACGCCATCGGAACGGTGGGCACCATTACGGGCGGAACGATCAACAATTCTAATACGAACTCGAACGTGTACTATTTCCTGTACAACTGGAATTTCTCGCCGATGGATGTCTGTAGTTCGGAGCGCGTTGAGGTCGCCGTTGCCGTAACCACCACGCCTGCACCCGCCGGCGAAGCGATCCAGGTTTTTACTGAAGGCCAAACGCTAAATGACCTGGCTGTGGAAGGTGAAAACCTGATGTGGTTTTCGGATCCCGAAGGAACCATCCCGTTGCCCCCTTCTACCGTCCTGACGGATGGCACCACCTACTACGCACAACAGACGCTGGATGGTTGCCCCGGTGAAATGCTTGCCGTGACCGCCGTACTGGAACTTGGAGTTGCCGGCCAGGCCCTGCCCAACCTTAACTATTATCCAAATCCCGTCGTGGACGTCCTGACCTTGCGTAATCCTGAAATCATGGAGTCGGCCACGGTTTTGAACCTAAAGGGACAGATTGTAAGCCAGGCAACCGTCATGGGCACCACGGCGCAGATTGACTGTTCAAATTTGGCTGACGGGATCTATTTTATAAAAATCAGGACCGCCAAGGCTACGGGCGTATTGAAAGTACTGAAGCGGTAAAAGGCATTGAAATTTTTAAAAAGAGGTTACGCCGTAAGGGTTTAACCTCTTTTTTTGTATAGATTGTTGTGGTCCACATACTGCCAGACAGCCTCGGGCATCAGGGGCCGGACGTTCTTGCCAAGTGCGATGTTCTCGCGGATGAATGTCGATGAGATTTCAACGATAGGGGCATCTACGCGCGAAATCGACGGATGGTGCTGCAAATCGGTCGTTGCCGCCTCCGAAATGCGGGGATAGATGTAGATGCGGTAATTCTGCAACAGCGTCTCATAGTTTTTCCATTTGTGCAGCGAGCGCAGATTGTCCTCTCCCATGATCAGGGAAAAGGCATGCGCGGGATATTTTTCTTCAAGATGCGCGAGCGTATTGACCGTGTAATTGGGTTGCGGAAGCTTGAACTCAATATCCGAAGGGCGCAGTTTGGGATACGGTTCGGTGGCCAGGTGCACCATTTCAAGGCGCTTGTAATTGTCCAGAAGGGTATTTTTTTCCTTGTGCGGGTTGTGCGGCGTGACCACGAGCCATATCTGGTCCAACTCCGAATGCTCCGCCATGTGGTTGGCGATGATCAGGTGCCCGACGTGGATAGGGTTGAAGGTTCCGAAGTAGAGGCCGATGTTCATCTTTAAAGCATTCAGCTGTCAGCTTTCAGCGATCAGCTTGTTTAATACTATAACCCACTATTAAAATTCAATTGATGTTTTCTACCAAATATGAATAACAGTTCCAAAGCTCCGTTTTATCGCTATCAAACTGACAGCTGACAGCTGATAGCTGACAGCTACTTCACAAATTCCCTCACCAACATATACGCCTCGTTCTTCGCCTCCTCCAGGTCGTAATTCTTGATGATCTTGTCAAACTGAGGTGCCGTTGCGAGTTCTACCGATGCCTTTGCGATGCGCATGTTGATCTTTTCGTCCGATTCGGTGGAGCGCTTCTTCAGGCGGATCTTGAGCTCGTCGATCGAGGGCGGTTTCACGAAAACGGCCAGTGTTTCGTCGGGGTATTTGCGCTTGATCCGAAGCCCGCCGGCCACGTCGATATCAAAGATGACGTTCTTGCCCTGGGCCCAGATGCGTTCGATCTCGCTGTTGAGCGTTCCGTAGAAATTGTCGCGGTAGACTTCCTCCCATTCCAGGAAATCGTGGTTTTTGATATGTTGCTTGAACTCCTCGGTCGAGATAAAATAGTAATCCTTGCCGTGTTGCTCCAGTCCCCTGGGCTCGCGTGAGGTACACGAAACCGAAAATTCCAGGTTCAGTTCGTCAATCCCGAGCAAATGCCGGACAATGGTGGTTTTCCCAGACCCCGAGGGCGCCGAAAACACGATGAGTTTTCCTTTTTGCATCAGAGTACGTTGAGCACCTGCTCCTTGATTTTTTCGAGTTCGTCCTTCATCTGCACCACGAGTTTCTGCATCTTGGCGTGGTTGGATTTGGATCCCATCGTATTGATTTCGCGTCCCATTTCCTGGATGATGAAGCCCAGTTTCCGTCCGTTGGCTTCGCTTCCGGCGAGGGTTTCGATAAAATAGTTCATGTGGTTCTCGAGCCTGACCTTCTCCTCGGTGATGTCGTACTTCTCGAGGTAAAAAATCAGTTCCTGCTCAAAGCGGTTCTCGTCAAGCGTCACTTTCAACTCTTCGATCGCGGCCTGAAGACGCGCCTTCACGGTGGTGATGCGTTCGGCGTCCATGGAAACCGTTTCGTTCATCATGGTCATGATATTGGCGATGCGGTGCAGGAATTCCTTCTCGAGCGCGACACCTTCGGACGTCCTGAAATTGCGGATGTTCTGCAACGCTTCATCAACCACCAATTGTATTTCACCCCAATCGTCTTCATTGATTTCCTCGCGTTCGGTCTTGAGCGCATCAGGCATGCGAATGGCCATTTTCATGAGTTCGGTCTCGTCTGCATCGGGTTTGACCTCCCGGAGTTGTGCGATGTACGCCCTGAGGATCGGGACGTTGACGCGGGTGGCGGTCTGTTCCGACGTGCTTTCGACATAAATCGCGAAATCGATCTTGCCCCGCTCCAGTGCCGATGCGATCTGGTTGCGCAGCGGAAGTTCCATCTCGCGATAGATCGTCGGGACGCGGACGCTCAGGTCCAATCCCTTGCTGTTAAGCGATTTGACCTCGACGGTAATTTTCTTGCCCGGAAGCTGGCGCGAAGCCTTTCCGAAGCCTGTCATGGACTGTATCATAGAAAATTAAAGAGGCAAAGAT
>JAEWCF010000006.1 GCA_023390775.1 Bacteroidota bacterium
TGGTCAAGGCCCACACCGACAACCGCGGAAGCGATGCCTACAACATGGCCCTCTCGGACCGCAGGGCCCGTTCAACGGTCCAGTACGTACGCAGCAAGGGAATCGCCGCCGAACGCATCTCGGGCAAAGGCTACGGCGAGACCGAGCCCAAGGTGGACTGCGGCACGGGTTGCACCGAGGAACAGCACGCCCAGAACAGGCGAAGCGAGTTTATCATCGTGAAGTAATTTTTGAGATAACAGTAAGAAAGCCTCCCCGATGGGAGGTTTTTTTTTTGGGCGCGAGGGTGCGAGCGGGCAAAGGCAGGGCAGAGGTTTGGCCGGAGGAGCTTGGAGTAAACCTCAAAGGTCTTCAAGACCTTTGAGGTTTTAAGTTAAGCCGGGAATCGGGGATTTAAGGAGGGAAAACTGCAGATATTCAAAAGAAAACCAAAGGCACCTCAAGCGTTGTTTTTACCACATCACCAAGACTGGAAACAACCTCAAAGGTTTTATTCCGCTGCGCTCCATACAGTTCGGCTTTGCCTCGGGTTTAAAACCTTTGAGGTCAAAATTAGGTTTGAACCCGGAGCGTTGTCTGCGCAAAAACCGCATCTTTTGTTAAAGTCTAACAGGTCAAGAAAAGTAGCCTGATGTTAAACACGGCAAAGATCCCATGTAATCCCATTACCTACAACCCATTACCCATAACTCATCATCCCACCCCCGCGTGAGCGATGGAAGCGGCATCCTTTTTACAAAGCATCGCGGCGTAAAAAGATACAGCGTACAGCGCGACGGCGCTGCAAAATCTCGATAAATGGGAGAATGTTCGTTGGCGCCGGCACGCCCAAATCAATTATCGGATGCGTACCACTCTGCGAAAGAGGTTTCGGTTTCCTGCAGTTTGAGTGAGTGGAGACTTAAATAGGAGGGTAGGCGCGATGCGATTTTGGCGGCAAAATCAATCACCATGTTTTCGCTTGTTGGCTGGTAATCCACTAAAATGACGTGGTGGCCGCGGTTGCTGAGTTGCTGGGCGAGTTCCACGTGGGGCGTGTTTTTATTGAAAACCGTTGCGTGGTCAAAGAGGTCAACTACCTCTTCCTTGACAATTCGTTTCAGGTCGCTGAAATCGATCACCATCCCGTGCTTGACGTGAGTAGGATTGGGGTTTGGCTCGCCAATCACCGTAACCGAGAGTTTGTAACTGTGGCCGTGGACGTTTCGGCATTTGCCGTCATAACCGTAAAGCGCGTGCCCGGTTTCAAAATTGAACTGCTTGGTGATCCTGATCTTTGCCATAATAAAATGCAAAGGTAGAAGATATTTTTTGGCCGTTTGCTTTTTAAAAGGATAATGCCTTATATTTGCACCGTCTTGGGGGATTAGCTCATTTGGCTAGAGCGCTTGCCTGGCAGGCAAGAGGTGACCGGTTCGAATCCGGTATTCTCCACAAAAAAACCGTCACTGCTGACGGTTTTTTTTATGCCTTTTCATTACGCTTTCGGAAGCGGTTGCCCGACCGCAATGTCGCAGCGATGGCCTGGCTGGCCATGAGGCGGGTTCATTCCCGGTGCTGTTGCCTGTGCGGGAGCATTCAGGATTGCAGGTGGCTGGTTAGTTTGGGGCGCTACCGTTGGCGTCGGCGTGACGTTGACTTTCTGGGCAGGGGTAGCGGCTGGTTTTGCCGGTGCCGAACTTAGCGGAGCGCCAACCGCAATGTCGCAACGGTGGCCCGGCTGACCGTGCGGGGGGTTCATTCCGGGAGCGGTTTTGGCCGGAGCGGGCACAACGGCCTGCTGCGGTGCAGGAGTTGCCGCAGGGGTTGGCGCCATTTGAACGGCGGGCGCGGCCGGTGATTGCGGAGCCTGAGCCGTGGCCACTGCGGTCGTGTCGGTGGAACTTTCCTGGGGTTGCAATTCCTTTTTGCATCCGGCGAGAAGTCCGGCGGCCAGGAACGCGCAAATTGCGAATCGAATTTTCATGGTAAAAAAATTAAGGACTTCAAATATAGTCTTTTAATCCAACCGATTGCCAACCGTCAAAAAAACGCGCGCAACTGCACATTTCCGGTATGGATAGCCTCGCCAACCTCACTCTTGCGTCCCTGGTAATTAATATTGATGTCGAGGTATTGCGTCAGGTTTTTCTGTACCAAAAGCCGCCACGTCAGGTTTTCGCCGGGCTGAAGGCCTTCAAGCATCTGGAACGCCACCGGCGAAAGTGCATTACCCGTAAAATCATTCTGGTAGTAGGAAACTTCGCCGTTAAGGGTAAATTTTTTCTCGGTCGCATAATTGAAAGAGGTGCCGATTCGCTGCTGTTTGAGGATTTCGGATTGCCCGATTACATTTTCCTTATTTTGATACTCGTAAAACACATCCCAGGCGGCATTTTTGGAGAACAGGTACGAAATCTTGGGCGCGGCCTGGTAACCGTCGATCTCAAAATTGCGTTCGGCAAAGTTCTCCGAAGTCAAATCGGATGAAATCGTCTTGCCGGACAAACTAAAAAGCCAGTGCGCCTTGTACAAATGCGCATATTGAAGCTGATGCGAGTGGTTGGTTGCCTCCTGCGAGCCGGATGTCAGCAGATTGCGCGCGCGGTTGTTCAGAAAGGTGTAGGTGACCGAATGATCCTGTTTTCCGCGGTTGTAAAAGAAACTGTTCCGAAACGAAGCATTGAGCCCGAGCAGGCCGTCGCGGGATTCGGCAAATGGATTGAGGTCAAAGTTTCCGCCGTCGCGGATGATTCGCCTGTCGGCCAGATAAGAAGTCTGGTTGTAGAAATACGAGGCCAGTTTGCGGATTCCCGATGCATTTTGCCATGCCGTGGGATTGAGGTTCACAGATGCCGAAAACTTATTCTGGTGCGTCCGGATAAAGATCTGGTTGGGAAGGAAAACCCGCACGTATTTGGCCTGGTCCGGGAAGGGCGCGACCTCAAACTCCTCGAGTTCCTGCGCGCCGTTGCCGTTGTAATCGTTCCACATGTATACGCCCTGCCCGGGTTCGACCTCGAGATAGGTGAATTCCTGCTGCGGAATGGTTCCCGAAGATGTTTCATAAGCCGCCGTAAGTTGGACAAACTGTTTGAAATAGCGGTCGTTGTAGAGCACGCGCGAATTGAGCGACTGCTCGGTTTTTCGGTTGGCATCGGTGAAATCGAGCGTACGGTAATTGACGAATACCGAAAGATCGGAGAGTTCGGTCTGGATCAATCTCGATTTCAGATAATAAGATTGCGAATTGTTGACGCGTTTCAAGATGCCCGATTGCAGGCTGTCGTTCCTCCGCCGAAGAATTCCCAATTCGGCAAAGACCTTGGTCGAATCGCCGCGTCCCACAAAAGCCCCGTATTCGGCGAAGCGTTGGCTCAGTGCCGACAAAAGCCCCGTGGCTTTGATCTCTTCCCGATTGTCCTCGAACCGGAAACTGCCGCCTGCCCAATTCTTGCCGAAGTGTTTTCGGCCTTGCGCAAACGCCCGTGCGAATTCAGATTCGGAAGCGGCTGAATGGCTCTTCATATAACTCCCCGATCCGTTTGCCTGCCAGGTCCCGAGCTTGATCCTTGCCTCGGCAACATGGCGGCTGCCGGAGAAATTTTCGGAGAAATCGAGCTTCTCAAACTGATATTTCGCGAATCCCGAGTTTCCCAACGTGTCCGGTTGCTTCAGGGTCGAAATACCGGCAACAAGCAGGCTCTGGTCGCCGCGCGGCAGGGTGAGGTTCCAGTCGCGATCGAATTCGATTGTGAACAGGCGCTCGATGGTGCGAAAATCCTGGTCGATGCGCTGGTAGTTCGCGAAAGCGTCGGTTTGCCACGCGCCCGAGAACAACCGCTGTTTTCCGTTAAACCGGCCCGCAAAACCCACGTTGTTGCCGTCATCCTGGCTGGAAAACAGGTTCAGGTCATTGTTGCTGAGGGCGGCCTCGAAATCCACCGAAGTCTTTTCAGACGGCGTGTAGCGGCCCATCATGGTCGCGAGCTGCAACTTGACCGGCGCGATCAGCCTGGTGACGGGTTCGTAATTTCCCTGCAGGACGCCGTCTATGGGCGGAACGTACTGGTAAATTTTCCCGATGGCAGCCGAGCTGGCCAGGATGTAATTGCCCAGCCCGTTTCCAACGAGCGTGAACCTGACGTTGAAAAGTTCGTCATCCGGGTTATTTGAATATTCAAAGACTTCGACGCCGGCCACGGTAATTTTTCGGTACAGAATTTTATTTTCGGAATATGTATCGGCAAAGGCGGACGGCGCAATCATATCGTTGGGATCATCGCCGGCCTGAGCCAGGATCTGGGCCTGCTCCTGGGAAAGGTTCTGTTGCAGGGGCTGGTTCTTGACATCCGATTCCGAATAGACAAAACCGCCAATGGCCCATTTCTCCTGCTCGTGCATCGCTCCTCCGTAAGCCACAAATCGCGTGTAATTGCGGTCGGAGAACTGGTATTCCACATTGATGCGCATTTCCGAGGTGATGGGGAAAAGCGATGTGAAACGGATTTCGCCCGCGTTGTAATCGATGATGTAGTCGTTGTTTTCGCCGCGCCGCAGCAGGATGCCGTTGACAAAAACCCTCTCAGAACCTGAAATGATCAGGATGAAAAGCTCGTTGTTTGGGCCGCGCAATTTGTACGGGCCCTGGTTCCCCTCCTGTCCGGTAAACGAACTGCGCGCATATTGGCCGCGAACGATCGCCCCGGACCCGAACAAGGTAGTCTGCTTGTCCTTGTCGCCAAATCTGAACTGCGTCGAGATTCCCTGCACCTTTTTGTTGAAGTTCATGAATCTCGACTGCCGGTTCTCGAGAAAAAGGTCGCCGGCGCGGACGGCCCATTTTTCGCCCGAGAGTTCGATGAATATCTGGTCAAATTCGTCCAGGCGTTGCGAATAGCCGCTTTCCTGCAAGGGGATGTTCGAATCCTGGATCGAAGCGCGCAGTGAGACCTTGTCGCTCAGTTTGCCCGAAATCTGAAGGTCGAGGTTGGAGTTCACCACGGCGTTCTGGTTGTTGCCCACGGTCACCCCGCGCGTGATGCTTCCCGAAGTCGTTAGGCCCTCGAACGGCACGAAGCGCTTGACCGGATCGCGGCTCGCCCGATACAGGGTGCCGGCATCGCTTTCCACAACCTGGCTTTTGTCGTACAGGCTGTACCTGCGCGTGAGGTATTCGGGATATTGGAGGTAGCGAAGGGTAAGACTGTCGGCCGAGGTGAAGCCGTCTTTAAAAACCAGGGTGCTTTTGGCGAAGTCGACCCGGTAAAGGGTTGTGTCCACATCAGTTCCGTCGGGGTACTGCAATTTGAAGAACACCTTGTTAATGCTGACGCTGTCGATGCGGATCGTATCGGCGGATGCCGCGATCTTCCGAAGCCTGTACGGCGATTCCTGTGCAAACGACAGCTGCACCAAGAACATCAAAACTGCCGGCAACAGGTTTTTTAACATAGCTTTATTAACGCGATTGCGGCTGGTAAAGTACAATCACGTGATGGGTTCGCGGGCCACGATCTGCATGGTTTCGCGGCTTGTCTGGCGCACCAGGATGGTTTTGTTGTCCGATATCAGGCGCGCGGCCTTGTCGTTGAAATGGCGGATGGTGTACAGCGAGACGTCTTCGTTGTAGGATACCTTGAACTTTCGCGACAACACGGCCCGAAGTTCCTGGAAATGCCCGAATTTATCCTCACAGCAAACCGAAAACGAGATCGCCGAATTCTGGATCAGCGAGACTTTCATCTTAAATTTATGCAGAAGCGCGAAAATTTCGCTGATGTTTTCCTCCATGATGAACGAGAAATCGATGGACGAGAGCGAGATCAACAGCTGGTTGCGCTTGACGATGAAGCACGGAAGTTCGGGTTCGAGGTCTGCTCCCTTGGAAACGCGCGTTCCGGGAAGCGCCGGGTTCAGGAACGACTTCACAAAAAGCGGAATCTCCTTCTTTTGCAGGGGTTGAAGTGTCTTGGGATGGATCACGCTGGCGCCGTAAAAGGCGAGTTCGATGGCTTCGCGATAGGAAATCTGGTGGAGCAGGACGGCATTGTCAAAATAGCGCGGATCGGCGTTCATGACCCCTGGAACGTCCTTCCAGATGGTAACGCTCTCGGCGTTAAGGCTGTAGGCAAAAATCGCCGCGGTATAATCGGAGCCCTCGCGGCCCAGGGTCGTGGTGAAATTGTTTTCGTCCGATCCCAAAAAGCCCTGCGTGATGTTGAGCACCTTCTTTTTGACGCCCTTTGCGATGTTCTTTTGGGTGGTTTCCCAATTTACGTTGGCGTCGCGGTAGGCAGCATCGGTCTTGATCAGATTCCGGACGTCTAGCCATTGCGTGCGGATGCCCCGGAATTGCATGTAATGCGCCACAATGGTCGTGGAAACTATTTCACCGTAGCTGACAACCTGGTCGTAGACGAAATTGTAATTGGGCGATTTGTTCTGCTTGAGGAAGTAATCCAGGTCGGCGAAATGGCGGGCCACATCGGTGAAGACCGCGTGCGAATCGTCCTCAAAAAGTTCGAGCAGGATCTGGTTGTGGTATTTGCGCACTTCCTGCAGCGATGCGCTCAGCGAAGCCGACTTCTTGAAATAGTTGTTGATGACCGCCTCCAGGGCATTTGTCGTTTTCCCCATGGCCGAAACCACGAGCAGCACGTTGTCATAACCGGTCTGCACCAGCACATCGTATACGTTTCTGATACCAGCCGCATCCTTTACCGATGCACCGCCGAATTTAAATATTCTCATTTTTGTCGAATGTCAAATGACGAATGTCGAATGACGAATGTCGAATGACGATTGGGTTTATAAATTTTCTCTCTAAACATCATGGCTGCCCCAATTGGTATATTTTAACTTCGCCTACGCTGCGTTCAGTTCGCCTTTCAGGCTCGAGTCACATTTCCACATTGGTACATTTTATTTCCTCATTTCCTCATTTAACTGCGCTATCGCTCCGTTCCGTTCGCCCTTCGGGCTCGGGTCCTCATTTTCAAATTTCCTCAAAATGCACCACCCTCCAATCTCCCAATACCCTTGCGCCCGACTTTTCGTAAAACCGGATGGCATCGGTGTTCCAGTCCAGGACGTTCCACTCGATTCGGCGGACGCCCTGCGATTTTCCAAAGGCGATGACTTCATTGTAGAGTTTTTCGCCGATTCCCTTGCCGCGCATGGCATCGGTCACGATCAAATCCTCAAGATGTACGGTTTTTCCTTTCCAGGTGGAATATCGGTAATAAAACAGCGCCATGCCCGCGATATTGCCATCCGCTTCGGCGACGATGCAATTAAACAGCGGATCGGGACCAAAACCGTCGCGTACCAGGTCATCGGCCGTGATGACGACGGCGTCGGGTTCGCGCTCGAATTCGGCGAGTTCGCGAATCAGTTCAAGGACCCTGGGCATATCTTCGGGGACGGCGTGGCGGATGTTCATTCTCAAATGTTTCTAACAAGTGGCAAAAAGCAAATATACGCAGGCATTGTCAGGGAAAAAAGCCTCGGGACAAAGCAAAAAAAGCCCGATATTTGCGCAACAACCACAACAAAATAATGGAAGAACGCAACAGGACGCTTGGCGAATTCATCATTGAAAAACAGGCGGAGTTCCAATATTCATCGGGTGAACTTTCCCGCATCATCAACTCCATCCGCCTCGCCGCCAAGGTGGTCAATTACAAGGTCAACAAGGCAGGGCTCGTGGACATTACGGGAGCGGCCGGCGAGCAGAATGTCCAGGGCGAAGACCAGCAAAAACTGGACGTATACGCCAACAACGTTTTCATCAAAACCCTTACAAACCGGGAAATCGTGTGCGGGATCGCGTCGGAGGAAAACGACGACTTCATCACCGTCGCCGGCAAGGACAACAACCATAACAACAAATACGTCGTGCTGATGGATCCGCTTGACGGTTCGTCAAACATCGATGTGAACGTTTCGGTAGGGACGATTTTTTCGGTATTTAGGCGGGTAACGCCGATTGGGACGCCTGTCACGCTCGAGGATTTCCTGCAGCCGGGTACCGCGCAGGTAGCGGCCGGCTATGTAATCTACGGAACATCGACGATGCTGGTCTACACCACGGGCCACGGCGTCAACGGATTTACGCTGAACCCCGCCATCGGAACGTTTTACCTCTCGCACCCCAACATGAAATTCAAGGAAGATGGGAACATCTATTCGATCAACGAAGGGAATTACGTCCATTTTCCGCAAGGCGTCAAGGATTATATCAAGTATTGCCAGACCGAAGAAGGGGATCGTCCCTACACCTCGCGGTACATTGGCAGCCTGGTGAGCGACATCCACCGCAACATGATCAAGGGCGGAATCTATATTTATCCGACGTCCTCAAAGGCTCCAAAAGGAAAATTGCGCTTGCTTTACGAATGCAACCCGATGGCCTTCATCGCCGAACAGGCGGGCGGCAAGGCCTCCGACGGCTTTGGCCGCATCATGGAGATCCAGCCTACCGAACTCCATCAGCGCGTCCCGTTCTTTTGCGGAAGCCGCAACATGGTGGTCAAGGCCGAAGAATTCATGGCGCGTTACAGCTAGATCAACGATCGGCGGGCGCAATGGTGGGTGAAGGGGCCGGGAACCGAATCCTAAGTTCATCGCGCATGGTCTCCAGTTCCTGAAGGCGCTCCTGCTTATCCGAAATTTTTTCCTTGAGCTTCGCGATCTTTCGCTCGTGTGCCTGGAGGTCTTTTTTCGCGGATTGAGACTTTTTGGCTTGTTTATGCGCTTTCTTGGCCTGTTTCTCGGCGCGGCGGGTGTCGCCGATATCCCCGTCCCTCGCGCGGCGGGCGCGGTCGCTACTGGCCTCGGCAGCCATGCGGGCATCCCTTTCGGCCTCCATGGAATTGTCCCTGTAAGAATCGAGTTTGTTTTGGGCCTTCAACAGGTCGGCGTTGAGGCTGGCGATGTCAGCCTTGACCTTGGCGTATTCCTTGTTCAGCCTGACGGTATCGGCTGCGGTTTTGTATCGCTGCGCCGACACTTGGATCGAAAACATTGCTGCCACAAGTAGGAGCAAAGAGGATTTTATTTTCATAACCATTGGATTTTTGATAATGGGCGACTTTATCAAAGATACGCCATCCGCAATAAAAAAACCCAAACTCTTTCAAATTTGGGTTTCGCTAATGCTTTTGTGTTCAGGCTTTTGGCCTGTTACTTATTCATGTGCGTCATTTCGTAAACGAAGGTGTCCAGGTCTACCTTTTCTTCGACAAGGGTCAGCGCCTTATCCACGATGTAATTGACGTTGCCCGGTGTAAAACCAAGAGCCAATGCGAATTTGCGCAACATTACCTCCTGTTTGTCGCCCAGATGATGATCGACCTGGACGATGCGCGCAAGATCATACAGGCGCTCGAGCCTTTGCGAATAGAGATAGGGCGGATTGATGGGGTATTTGAGCGGATTCTCCATGATCTCCTCGTACTCCTCGGCGGAGATCTCGAGCCTTCCGGCAAGCTTCTGCAGAAACGCTTTTTCTACATCCGAAACGGCTCCGTCGGTCATCGCAACGCGCACCATTGCCGAGAAATGCCCTTTGTTTCGGGTCTTGAATTCACTGTCAAAAAGATCGGAAAATGACATATTTGCGGGTTTTTGTGCAAAGATAATCCTATATGGGTCATATTAAAAACTTTCCGACAAAAGTTTGGCCTGCGCGCCCCTGTGCATCTTACAAAAATAATTGTATGTTTACACACCCCGAATCCTACATCTTATCGCCATGCCTGACTTCTGGATCTATTTCAACATCGGCCTCCGGCACGTGCTGGACATCAATGGCTATGACCATGTCCTCTTCCTGATCGCGCTTACCGTTCCCTACACCTTTAAGGAATGGCCGCGGATTTTGCTGCTTGTTTCGGTTTTCACCATAGGCCATACGCTGGCGCTTTTGCTGTCGGTTTTCAATATTGTTACCATGAATGCCGAACTGGTCGAATTCATGATTCCCGTTACAATCCTGATCACGGCCATATTCGGGTTGCTGACTGCCGGCAAAACGGCAAAATCGGGCAATCCCGCGACGGCGGTTTTCATTACGTTGTTTTTCGGTCTCATACACGGGCTTGGCTTTTCAAACTATTTCAAGTCGATATTGGCCGGAAATCCGACCGACAAGCTGATTCCCCTGCTCGAATTTGCGCTTGGGATCGAGGCGGCGCAGATCATCGTCGTGATCGTGGTGTTGCTGCTTGGCTACATCGTTCAGACATTCCTCAGGTTCAACCGCCGCGATTGGGCATTGACGGCCAGCGCTTTCGTGGCGGGCGTCGTTGTCCCCATGATCATCGAGAGCGAAATATGGAAATGATATAACAATTTGATGGAAGAGGGAAAACTCAATAAATACGATAAGGCGTATCTTAGGATCGCGACCGAATGGGGCAAACTTTCCTACTGCAAACGCAAAAAGGTGGGCGCGATCATCGTTCGTGACCGGATGATCATTTCGGACGGATACAATGGGACGCCATCGGGATTCGAGAATTTTTGCGAGGACGATGAAGGCTACACCAAATGGTACGTGCTCCACGCCGAAGCCAATGCCATACTTAAAGTCGCCAGGTCGACCCAAACATGCGACGGCGCCACCTTGTACATCACGCTCTCGCCCTGCCGCGAGTGCAGCAAGCTGATCCATCAGGCGGGCATTAAACGCGTGGTCTACCAAAAGGGTTACCGCGACATGTCCGGAATCGAATTTTTGCAAAAGGCAGGCGTTGACGTACAATACATTCCGGCGGAAGACGCCGTTTTAGATGAAGAGCACTAAGAAATACCTTCCCGTAATTGTTTTCTCCTGCATCGGGGCAGGAATCATGATTGGCGGCATGCTGAACTTCCCGCAGGATTCGGGGCCCGCCATCGGGATCAGCCGCAACGATCACCGGACCAAACTCAATCGGCTGATCGATTTCATCGAAAGTGAATATGTGGACGACGTGAACACCGATTCCATCGTGGACGTGACGGTAGACGATATCCTGTCGCGCCTTGACCCGCATTCGGTTTACATCCCTTCGTCGGAACAGGGCGAAGTCGCCGAATACATGAAGGGCGATTTTGTGGGCATCGGCGTGAATTTTTACATGTACAACGACACCGTGGCCGTGATCAAGCCCATTGCCGACGGGCCATCTGAAAAAGCGGGCATCAAGCCGGGCGACCGGATCCTGTATGCGGGCAATACCAAGCTCTTCGGGCGGAAACTTCCAACCGACAGCCTTTTTTCACAGCTCAAGGGCCGCGAAGGTTCCGAAGTGCAACTTACCGTATACCGCAAAAGCGACGACAAGACCTACAAGTTCAATGTGACGCGCGCCACGGTGCCCATCAAAAGCGTCGAAGCCGCCGTCATGATCGGGCCCGAGACCGGCTATATCAAGATCAACCGCTTTGCCGAGACCACGTACGACGAATTCCGCGATGCGCTTTTGAAGCTCAAGGGCCGCGGGGCAAAGGAGCTGGCGATCGATGTCCGCGACAATGGCGGGGGCTATATGGAAATGGCCAACGAAATCGCCGACGAACTCCTTCCGAACAAGCAATTGATCGTTTTTACGAAAAACAAGAAGGGCCGAATCAGCAAGACATTCGCGACCTCGCGCGGGAATTTCCACACCGGGAAGGTTTTTGTGCTGATCAATGAAAATTCGGCTTCGGCGAGCGAGATCCTGGCAGGCGCCGTGCAGGACAATGACCGCGGGCTGGTTGTGGGAAGGCGATCGTTTGGCAAAGGGCTTGTGCAGCGGGAGATGGATTTTGACGACGGATCGGCGGTCCGACTGACGGTTGCCCGGTATTACACACCGAGCGGGCGATCAATTCAAAAAGATTACGCCGAAGGGACCGAGGAATATTTCACCGATTTTGAGAAACGGTTTGACAGCGGCGAACTTTACAACAAGGACAGCATCAAGATCGCCGATACGTTAAAATTCAAGACCCGGAACGGCCGGATCGTGTATGGCGGAGGCGGGATCGTTCCCGATGTTTTTGTCCCGCTCGAAGTCGAGCATGGCCAGGAGAGCGTGGGCTATTTGATGCAATCCGGCGCGGTGGGCCATTTTGTCTTCGAGCAAATCGATCGCGACCGCGAGTATTTTGAAAAACTTTCATATCCGAAATTCCTGCAGGCCATGGAGGATGATAAATGGGTTTCCGCCTTTAGGCAATACCTTGCCGACAACGGCCTTTTCCTCAACCTGTCCAAAAACAAGAGCATCGTCAAGCGCTACCTTACCGGTGAATTCGCGCGGCAGCTTTTTGACGACGAGAAGTATTATGAGATTGTCCTGAAGGAAGATCCGATGATTAAAGAGGTGTTGAGCAGGTGATTGGTAATTTGAAAATCTGAAAATTTGAAAATTTGAAGATTTGAAAATTTGAAAATGAGGAAATGAGGACCCGAGCCAGAAGGGCGAACGGAACGGAGCGATAGCGCAGTTAAATGAGGAAATTGACTTATTAAGAGGCCATACTAATAACTCATAACCCATAACTCAAATCATAACCTTATAATGACACCTTGTCGTGGCTCATCGCATGCCCGCCGTCGTTCCAAAGCGTGAGGATATCGGTGGCAACGGAAGCCCCGCTACCCGCCGCAATGGCCAGTTGGCTTCTCCAGCCGGCGAGGTTTCCGGCGACGTAAATGCCGTCGGCGACCTTGTGGTCCTCGTTGGCAAGTTGGATTCGGTTCTTGTCGGGGTTTGATTTGTCGTGCGGAATCACGTACTGCATCAGCCCCTCGATCATGAATGTGTTGGCATAACCGACCGCGATGACCAGTAGTTTGGCTTTATAAGTGGATTTGTTCGTGGTAATAGTGAAATTACCGTCAACCCCCTCAACTTTAAGGACCTTTTCGTTGGGAATCTGCACCACGTGGGGGTAGAGGTTCCGCAGATTCTCGACACTTTCGGCCAAAAGTTCGGCACCGGTCTTGCCCGGCGGGATACCGTAAGCATTGTTGAAAAGGGCATTTTGGAGTGAGGAACCTTTTTGGTGCGTAAGGATGGCGATCCGTTTATCGGCAACAAAGGGTTTTTTGACCGCCGAACCCAGTACCAGCGCACAGGAAATCCCCGCTACGCCGCCGCCCACGATGAGCACATCGTACATTACTTATCGTTTAATTTTTCCTCCAGCAATTTTGACATCCGGAAAATGAGGAGGATGAAGACTGCACAAAAGGAGGCCGCGATCCCAATGAGGGCAACGAGGCTTTCCCCTTCAAACAGGTTCTCGAAATCCAGGAGGGTGATGTTGAAGATGATCAGGCCCAGGGCAAGCGCGACCAATATGTAAGTGAATAGTTTCATTACCGCAAATTCAGCAGGTAAAAGTAGCAAAATAGCCCCTAGGCAAAGAGTGCTTTAACATTCGCCACAAATAATTTAACAGCGATGGCCAACAGTACGACACCAAAGGCTTTGCGAATGATTCCGAGGCCATTTTTACCCAGCAGCCGCTCGATCCTGTGGGAAGATTTGAGTACCGCATAAACCAGGATGATATTGAGCACGATGGCGATGATGATGTTGATGGCCTGGTACTGCGCGCGAAGCGAAAGCAGCGTGGTCATCGTTCCGGCGCCGGCAATAAGCGGAAACGCGATGGGCACGATTGACGCCGTCGAGGCTTCCTCATCGCGGTAAATCCGGATGCCGAGAATCATTTCAAGCGCCAGGAAAAACAGGACGAACGATCCCGCAACCGCAAACGAATTGACGTCTATTCCGATCAGGTTCAGGATTTCCTCTCCGACGAACAGAAAAACGATCATGATCAGGCAGGCTACGAGCGAAGCCTTTTCGGATTCGATTTTTCCATGGCGGTTGCGGAGGTCCACAATGATCGGGATCGTGCCCACAATGTCAATCACGGCGAATAGCACCATCGCGACGGTAATCATTTCCCTGAAGTCGAAGTTCATGTGAATGTTTTTGCAAAGGTAATTTATAGCTGTCAGCTTTCAGCTTTCAGCGGTCAGTTTGATTGGCGCAATAGTTTAACTAAGTGCGTTCAATCCATGTCCTTTTGGTTTTGAGTTGTGGGCAATGGGTTATGGGATACCTTAATGTGAACCGTTGAACCGTCAATCGTGAACCGTCAACCGTGAACCGTCAACTGTTCAGTGCCCCTGTGCCCCCAAGTCCCTTTTGGTTTTGAGTTTTGGGCAATGGGTTATGGGTTACCTTAACTGTGAACCGAGACTGTCAACCGTTAACTGTCAACTATCAACACTTCGTGTCCCCGTTCCCCTGTCCATACAATTCTGCGGTTAAACCACATTCCCCGTATCTGCGAAGTTGCGAAATTGTGGGCGGAGGGTGGGGGAAAAATATGTGGTAAGAAGTTGTCAGTTATCAGGGGTCAGTTTGATTGGAGTAACAGTGGAAGTGAGTGCTTTTATTTTAAAAGGTCAACCCTTGACTCCCAATTTTCTGTGCTCCCGTGCCCCCGCGTCTCTGTGCCCCGTGCCCCTTCAGTACTCTACAATTCGACGGTTAAACCGCATCTCCCGGATCCGCGAGGTCGCGACATTGTGGGCGGAGGGTGGGGGAAAAATATGTCGGAAGAAGCTATTAGCTCCCAGCCTTCAGCTATCAGCTTAATTAGAGCAACATTAGAACGGAATGCTTTCAATTGTGTTCGGGCGTCGTAATGTGGAACTTTAAAACTTGCAACTTTATAATAGTCCTCAATCATCGGAGAAACTTCAGGCAATTTCATCTTTCGACTTTCGACTTTTGACATTCGTCGTTTGTCATTCGACATTTGTCAATGTGTTAATTGGTACATTTCCACATTGAATAATTATCACATTGAACTACTTTTGCGCACATGTTTCAACTTGGCAAAACCATTGTCTCTGAGGATATTCTGGAAAAGGAATTCGTTTGCAACCTTTCGGCATGCAAGGGAGGATGCTGCATTGACGGCGACGCCGGCGCTCCCTTGGCCGAGGCGGAAACATCCATTTTGGAAGAAATCTATCCTGCCGTGAAATCGTTTTTGCGCCCCGAGGGAATTGCCGCAATCGAGGCGCAGGGCCCGTGGGTCATTGGAACCGATGGTACGCTTGAAACGCCGCTCATCGACAACAGGGATTGCGCATATGTCATTTTTGACGGGCAAACGGCCTTGTGCGGGATCGAGCAGGCTTATAACCAGGGGCTGATTTCATGGAAAAAGCCCGTTTCGTGCCATCTGTATCCCATCCGGGTGAAGGATTTTTCCGAGTTCGCCGCCGTGAACTATGACCGGTGGGAAATTTGCGACGATGCCTGTTCATTGGGCAGGGAACTCGAAGTCCCCGTCTATAAATTTGTAAAGGAGGCGTTGATCAGGCGGTTCGGTGCCGATTGGTACAGTGAGCTTGAAAAGGTCGCTGCCGAACACAAATTGCAGTCTTCGCGATAGTCTTTTCCTAAGGTCGTCAACTACTTCCTGAAAGGCCAACGGTAGCAGGCATTTCGCGTTTTTTGAATTAGCCATCATGTTGATTTACAGATAGTTAAATTTTCAATAATATCTTAACGGAACTTGGGGCTTTGTTAAAAACTATCGCCGATTGTGGAAAAATACCCCTTTAAAATTCCGTTGCGAATGCCAATCTTTGTACACGAAGCCAAGACTTAAAATTCTGTTAAAAAACAAATAAAAATTTCCCCATGTCAGCCATCGAACCTATTCTCCAGGAAAATAAAAACCGATTCGTGATCTTCCCCATCAAGCACCACGACATCTGGGAATGGTACAAGAAAATGGAAGCGAGTTTCTGGACAGCGGAGGAAATCGACCTGCAACAGGATCTTTCGGACTGGAACAACAAACTCAGCGAAGACGAAAAGTATTTCATCAAGCACATTCTCGCGTTCTTCGCCGCTTCAGACGGGATCGTCAATGAGAATCTCGCCGAGAATTTTGTAAATGAGGTGCAGTATCCCGAGGCGAAGTTTTTCTATGGTTTCCAGATCATGATGGAAAACATCCACAGCGAAACCTACTCCTTGTTGATCGACACGTACGTGAAGGACGAGGTCGAAAAAAACCAGCTTTTCCACGCCATTGAAGTGTTTCCTGCCATCCGCAAGAAGGCCGACTGGGCGCTCAAGTGGATTGCCTCCGAATCGTTTGCCGAAAGGCTGATCGCATTTGCCGCCGTGGAAGGCATTTTCTTCTCGGGCGCGTTCTGCTCGATCTATTGGCTCAAGAAGCGCGGGCTGATGCCGGGGCTTACATTTTCCAATGAATTGATTTCCCGCGACGAAGGTGTCCATTGCGATTTCGCCGTCCACCTGCACAACCATCACCTGGTGAACAAGGTACCAAAAGCCCGAATCAGGGAAATCCTGACAAACGCCCTGGATATCGAGCGCGAGTTCATCACCGAATCGCTTCCCGTTTCATTGATCGGGATGAACGCAACATTGATGACGCAGTACCTCGAATTCGTGACCGACAGGCTCCTGGTGGAACTGGGCTGCGATCGCGTATACAACGCCACGAACCCGTTTGATTTCATGGACATGATCTCCCTCCAGGGCAAAACCAATTTCTTTGAGAAGCGCGTCGCCGAGTACCAGAAGGCCGGAGTGATGAACACCGATTCGGATTCGCAGAAGATATCTTTTGATGCCGATTTTTAAGCTATCAGCTATCAGCAGTCAGCTGTCAGTAGCTGTAATGAACCGACAACATTTCGTTTAAGATAAACAGGCTGAAAGCTGGAAGCTGATGCCTGACAGCTAAATCACAAATAACCCGATGCAGGGAAGGGATTTCCTGCCTCACAAACCCATCGACCTATGTATGTAGTAAAAAGGAGCGGCCAGAGAGAGCCGGTCATGTTTGACAAGATCACCGACAGGATCAAGAAATTGTGCTACGGCCTAAACGACCTGGTGGACGCCGTGAAGGTGGCCATGCGTGTCATTGAAGGGCTTTACGACGGTGTGACCACATCGGAACTGGACAACCTCGCGGCCGAGACCGCAGCATCCATGACCATCGCGCACCCCGATTATGCCCAGCTTGCGGCCCGCATCGCGATTTCCAACCTGCACAAAAACACCAAGAAGTCGTTCAGCGAGACGATGTCAGACATGTACCACTACATCAACCCGCGTACGGGGAAGGAGTCGCCGCTGCTTTCAGATGAGGTTTACGAGGTTATTAAAAACAACGCCGAGTTCCTGGATTCGCACGTGATCTACAACCGCGATTTCAATTACGATTATTTCGGGTTCAAGACGCTCGAGCGGTCTTATCTGCTCAAGATCAACGGCAAGATCGTCGAACGCCCGCAACACATGCTGATGCGGGTTTCGGTGGGAATCCATCTGAACGACCTTCAGGCGGTCATCGAGACCTATGACCTGATGTCCAAAAAATATTTTACCCACGCCACCCCGACACTCTTCAATGCCGGTACGCCCAAGCCGCAGATGTCGTCGTGTTTCCTCTTGCAGATGCAGGACGACTCCATCGACGGGATCTACGACACGCTCAAACAGACCGCTAAGATCTCGCAATCGGCGGGCGGAATCGGGCTTTCGATCCACAATGTCCGCGCGACGGGATCGTACATCCGCGGCACAAACGGCACCTCGAACGGGATTGTCCCGATGCTCCGCGTTTTCAACGACACCGCGCGTTACGTAGACCAGGGAGGCGGCAAGCGCAAGGGCAGTTTTGCGATCTATGTCGAGACCTGGCACGCCGATATCTTCGAGTTCCTCGACTTGAAGAAAAATACGGGCAAGGAGGAAATGCGCGCGCGCGACCTTTTCTATGCGATGTGGACTTCGGATCTTTTCATGAAGCGCGTGCAGGAAGACGGGCCGTGGACGCTGATGTGCCCAAATGAGTGCCCGGGACTTTACGAAGTGTACGGCGAAGAATTCGAGAAATTGTATACAGGTTACGAAGAGCAGGGCAAGGGCCGAAAGACCGTCCGTGCGCGTGAACTTTGGGAGAAGATCCTCGAGTCGCAGATCGAGACCGGGACGCCCTACATGCTTTACAAAGACGCGGCCAACCGCAAGTCCAACCAGAAAAACCTCGGGACCATCCGCAGCTCGAACCTTTGTACCGAAATCATGGAGTACACGGCCAAGGATGAGATCGCGGTGTGCAACCTGGCGTCGATTTCGCTTCCGATGTTCATCGAGAACGGCGAGTTCAATCACAAGTTGATGTTTGACGTCACCAAGCGCGTCACCAAGAACCTCAATAAAGTTATCGACCGCAATTACTATCCGGTTCCTGAAGCCGAGAATTCCAACATGCGCCACCGCCCGGTTGGATTGGGTGTACAAGGCCTGGCCGATGCGTTCATCCTTCTCCGCATGCCGTTCACCAGCGACGAGGCCAAGAAGCTCAACCAGGAAATTTTCGAGACACTTTATTTTGCCGCCGTTACCGCTTCTATGGAAATGGCCAAGGAGGAAGGGCCGTACTCGACCTATGAAGGCTCACCGATTTCAAAAGGCGAATTCCAGTACAACCTGTGGGGCTTGAAAGACGAGGATCTTTCCGGCCGATGGGACTGGGCGTCACTCCGCAAGGAGGTCATGGAGCATGGGGTGCGCAACTCGCTGCTCGTGGCCCCGATGCCGACTGCGTCAACCTCGCAAATCCTTGGCAACAACGAGGCATTCGAGCCCTATACCTCGAACATCTATACGCGCCGCGTGCTTTCGGGTGAGTTCATCGTGGTCAACAAGCACCTTTTGGAAGACCTGGTCAACCGCGGGCTTTGGAACGAGGAGCTGAAGCAGGAGATCATGCGCCACAACGGTTCGGTACAGAATATCGACCGCATCCCGCAGGATTTGAAGGAGCTCTATAAGACCGTTTGGGAAATGTCCATGAAGGATATCATCGACATGTCGCGCCAGCGTGGCTATTTCATCGATCAGTCGCAATCGCTCAACCTGTTCATGCAGGACGCCAATTATGCGAAACTGACCTCGATGCACTTCTACGCCTGGCAATCGGGCCTCAAGACGGGCATGTATTACCTGCGCACCAAGTCGGCGGTGGACGCGATCAAGTTCACGCTCAACAACGACAAGAAGGCGGAGCCGATAGCCGAGGTTGCTCCCGTGATCAAGCAGCCAATTGCCGCTCCCGCGGTTGAGGTGGAATCCATTGACGCCGACGAGTTCAAGGCCATGATCGAGCGCGCCCGCGGTTCGCAGCCAGACGATTGCGAAATGTGCGGATCCTAAGTACGTTCTTCAATTTTCATAGAGAAACAGCCGTCGCAGGATGGCTGTTTTGATTTATAAAATATGATCATAAGGCCTGCCACCCAACAAGATTCTGCCGCCATCGCCGACTGCCTGTTGCTCGCGATGCAAAACATCGTCAAACTTTTTTTGGCCACCGACGATCCCAATGCGGCACGCAGATTCATGTCGCATTTCACGGCTTTGCCCGGCAACCAGTATTCTTTTGAAAACTGCCAGATTGCCCTGATTGACGGCAAGGTCGTGGGCGCGATCAATGTATACGACGGTGCGCATCTCGATGAACTGAGGAAACCGGTAATGGATTACATTCGGGAAAATCACAATCCTACGTTTGCCCCGGAGGATGAGACCGGGCCGGGCGAATACTATATCGATACGCTTGGCGTTTTACCGGAGCATCGGCTGAAGGGGATCGCAACGGCGCTGCTTCAATCGTCGGTTGAGCATTTCGTGCATCGGAACCGGTCCACATTGAGCTTATTGGTCGCCCCGTATAATGATAAAGCAAAGAGATTGTATTTAAATTTGGGCTTTCAACCCGTCGGAACCAAAATTTTGATGGGCGAAACACTGGAACATTTGCAATACCCACACCATGGCTAAAGAAAAATATCTTTACACCGGCGTCATCGAACGCGACGAATACAACAATTATTTTTGCGGCGATTATCTGTTGGATTATCGTTTTATCGAGAGCAGCGGCTTTAAGGTCGGCGACAAGATCGCAATCAAATCGGCCATTGCCAATCCCAGCGATATGAGTGCGAACTGGTATCCGAAGAAGACCAGGGATTTTGTGAGGGTGCATGAGAATTAGCTGTCAGCTCTCAGCATTCAGCCATCAGCCTTCAGTACTATTTTACCAGCCACCAGCCACTAACCACCAGTCACATGAATTGGGAACAACTCCTCTCCCTCCGCCGCCAGGGCGATAATCACAAACGGCTCCGCCGCGAGCAGGACGATACCCGCCTGGGTTTTGAGGTGGATTACGACCGCATCATCTTTTCCTCGGCGTTCAGAAGCCTGCAGGACAAGACGCAGGTCATTCCCCTTTCCAAGATTGACTTCGTGCACACGCGGCTAACGCACAGCCTTGAGGTGTCGGTGGTGGGGCGATCGTTGGGAAGGCTTGTGGGAAAGCAGATTCTTGAAAAGTACCCGCATTTAAGGGATGTTCACGGTTACCAGATGAATGATTTCGGGGCGATCGTGGCCGCTGCGGCTCTGGCGCACGACATCGGGAACCCGCCGTTCGGGCATTCGGGGGAGAAGGCGATAGGCGAATACTTCAAATCTGGCAAAGGGCAAAAGTACCGCGAGCATTTAACCGATAAACAGTGGCAGGACCTTGTGGATTTTGAGGGGAACGCGAATGGTTTTTCCATTTTGACGGCGTCGCGCCCGGGCAACGAGGGTGGGCTTCGGATTTCGTATGCTACCTTAGGTGCCTTTATCAAATATCCCAAGGAGAGCCTTCCAAAGAAGCCCACTTCGGCGATTGCGGACAAGAAATTCGGCTTCTTTCAAAGCGATAAGGAATTTTTCCGGGAAGTTGCATCTGAACTCGGGCTGATTCCCAACAAGACGGGCGGTGACATCGGTTTTGAGCGCCATCCGCTGGCCTATCTGGTCGAGGCCGCCGACGATATTTGCTACACCATCATCGACTTCGAGGACGGCATCAACCTGGGGCTGGTCAGTGAAGATTACGCGCTCGAATACCTGATCAACCTGGTACGGGATACCATCGACACGCCCAAATACAATTCGCTCACCACCCGCGAGGACCGGATTTCCTACCTTCGCGCGCTCTCCATCGGAAACCTGATCAACGACGCCGTCCGGGTATTCATGGATCATGAGGACGCCATTCTCGAGGGCAAATTTCCGTTTGCGCTGATGGACAAGAGCCGCTACAAGGCCCAGATGGACGACATCATCAAATTGAGCGTCCGGAACATTTACCAGAGCCGAGAGGTCATTGAGAAGGAAATACACGGCTACCGAGTCATCAACAACCTTCTTGACCACTTTATTACCGCGTATAACAACCGATACGAGGGTTCGGCGACCAATTTTGACAACCTGCTCCTGAAGATCCTCCCGGAAAAGCATAATGTCGAGAAGGAAGGATTATACGACAGGCTGATGCACATCTGTCATTTCGTATCTATGCTGACAGATGGAAAGGCGTTGATTTACAACAAAATCATCGCGCAGGAACAATAGTTAAAAATTGTCGGCATTAACAATTTATTATCATTTTCCCGAAAAAAAAATTATGTTTGCTGATTCCTAAACAGCAGCACAATGAAAAAAATTACATGGCCCCTGGTTCTGCTCCCTTTCGCCGTAATGGCGCAGGATGCCGACCAGAAAATCCAGCAATACCTAAACGCGCATAAGGGCCGGATGGGGCTTTCCCAGCAGGATGTCACCGGATGGATCATCGACAATAAGGGGGATTCCGAAGCAACTAAGATCGACACCTATTATTTGAAGCAACGGGTTGGCGGGATTGAAATCTTCAACGCGATCGCGAACGTCTGGGTGAAGAATGGCGAGGTCATCAACGCTACCGAGGGTTTTGTCGCCAACGCGTCGCAAAAAGTGAACGCTTCAACTCCTTCACTCGATGTACTTCAGGCATTTGCGGCGGCCCGGGCATTGCTTTCCGAACACAATCCTGGGCCGTTTGCCGTCATTTCAAACGAGAAGCCCAATCATTTCAAGCTTTCAAACGGCATCCTGACCGACGAACCCGTCAGCGCTGAACTTGTTTACCAGCAAATGCCCGAAGGAAGCCTTCGCCTTGCCTGGGACCTGATGTTCCATTCCACCGATCACAAACATTTGTGGAGCGTCCGCGTCGATGCCTTGAACGGGCAGCTGTTGGAGAAACACGACCTTACGGTTTCGTGCTCTTTTGATGGAAACCACAACCACGCCGAAGTTGTAAAATCTACGGCATTTACGCGCAATTTTTACAGGAATTCATCGGTCCTCGATGTGCAATCCGGATCGTACCGCGTGATTCCTTTCAATGTTGAAAGCCCTTCGCACGGTCCGCGCGAGCTCATCACTGCCCCGCATGACCCTGTGGCCTCACCGCACGGCTGGCACGACACGAACAATCAGGCAGGCGCCGATTTCACGATTACCCGCGGAAACAACGTCCACGCCATGGAAGATGCCGATGGCAACAACGGCACCGGTACCAGTCCCAACGGCGGTGCTGCGCTCAACTTCGATTTTCCTTACGGAGGCGTTACCGTCCAGCCCAATACGTACACGGCGGCTTCGACGACAAACCTTTTCTATATGGTCAACGTCATGCATGATGTTTGGTTCCGATACGGTTTCAATGAGCAGAACGGGAACTTCCAGCAGATGAACTATTCCGGTTTTGCACAGCCCGGTTTTGGTGGAGACGCCGTTATTGGCGATGCGCAGGACGGGTCCGCAGCGACGCCGCCCAACATAAACAATGCGAATTTTCAAACGCCTCCGGATGGCCAGAAGCCACGCGTGCAGATGTATCTTTGGAATGTACTTCCGTCTCCGTTGCAGGTCCTTTCGCCAAGTGAGATTGCCGGTGGCGTACCGATGGCCAATAACGCGTTTAACCCTGGCAATGTGCCAATTCCGCTTGAGCCGGCCTCAATCCAGTCAAACCTGGTGCTTTACAACGATGGGATAGGCGACACCTCCGATGCCTGCACCCCCGCGATCAATGCGGCGGAGATTGCCGGAAAAGTGGTCATCTTGCGTCGTGGCGATTGTACATTCGTGGAGAAAGTCCAATTGGCTCAACAAGCAGGGGCCACGGCGGCCATCGTAGTCAACAATGTCGCCGATCCCGCATATGTCAGTATGTCCGGTGCCGATGCGAGCATCAGCATACCGGCCGTATTCGTAAGCATGGCCGATGGCGAGGACCTGATCGCACGCATGGCACTTGGACCGGTGAGTGTCCAATTGCAACGCTCGAATTTCGTGAATGCTGACGGCGATTTCGATAACGGCATTATCGCTCACGAGGTAGGGCACGGGATTTCGTCGAGGTTGACCGGTGGGCCGGCGAATGTCAACTGCCTTTTCAATGCCGAAGCGATGGGCGAGGGATGGTCAGACTGGTTTGCGCTCATGATGACCATGGACGCCTCCATGACTGAAAGCACACCGCGCGGGATCGCCAGTTTCGCCTTGAGCCAATCTCCTTCGGGTAGCGGTTTGCGTGTCTATCCGTATACGACCGATATGTCGGTCAACCCCCGAACATTGGCCAGTTCGAACACGACCGCTGAGAATTATCGATATGAGGTGGGCGAGACATGGGCAACCATGCTTTGGGACCTAACCTGGGCGTATGTCAACAAGTACGGATACGATCCAAACATCTACACCGGAACAGGCGGGAACAATAAAGTCATGCAATTGGTTATCGACGCCATGAAGCTCCAGCCATGCAGCCCCGGTTTCGTTGCAGCCCGTGATGCCATCATCGCCGCCGACCAGGCGACTACCGGTGGTCAGGATTACTGTATGATATGGGACGTGTTCGCGCGCCGAGGATTGGGCGTCAACGCTTCGTCGGGCTCGACCAATAATTCGGCGGACCAGGTTGAGGATTATTCAACGCCTCCCGCGGGCCCCAACTGCACGCTTTCGGCCAATCACATCGATCAGGAATTGATCCGTGTCTATCCGAACCCGTCCAACGGGCTGTACAACATCCGCCTCAATGCGTTTGCGGGAACGGCTTCGATCACGCTCACAGACATCAACGGCCGTACGGTCTATAACGCCAAGCAACAGGTAGATGTCGAGACGACGATTGACGTCCGCCACCTCCAAACCGGCATGTACATTCTCAAAGTTGCTGGGGAGAACGTAAACTTCACCCAGAAGCTGATCAAGAATTAATATTTGAGTTGAAGTGAAAAGGCCCGGTTTTGCCGGGCTTTTTTGTTTTAGATATTGAAAGTCACGCCGATGCCCAACGTCTGCTTCAGCTGAATTTTGGGCCCGACAGTCACCTGTTCGCCTTCAATTTCCTCTTTGGCCTTAATGTCATGGTCATAGATCAGGTGCAGGCCAACATTCGCCTTCACATATTCGTTGACCACCATATTCAGCCCCGTTTGCCAGTCGACATCGATATTTCCGAAATTATTGATGTAATCGGTATACAGCGACAGTTTGTTTTCCAACTGCATGTTCTTGTACACATCGGCCTTGACATGCCCGGTCACAAGGATTCCGAGTTCGGTTCGGCTGCGGCATCCCTCCGCGGTCATAAGGCCTGTAACGGGATCGAATTGAGCCGGCGTTACCCCGAAAGCACCCTGGTTTGCGAGGCGCTGGTCGAGCACCAACGTGGTCTTCATGGTCAATGGGGAAAGATAGAGGTTGATGCGCCTGGGTTTATTGGCGTATTCGGCGCCGACACCCAAAAAAATGTAGGCGGGCGCGAAAGCCTTTGAAATGTGGCGATCGGTGTTGGGATACGCATAACCTTCGGTAAACTGCGTTGCGAAAGAACAACGCGCAGAATGATACCAGTACGAGGCGGTGTCTCTGCGATAACCAAAGCTGGATTCCAGCTTGAAAACGTCATCGGTCTTGCGCCACTCGATTCCGTCCTGCTTGTTCATCCCGTACCGAACGGTCAACTCGTTTCCCCATTTGGATTTGCTCAGGGTGAGCCGTCGGACAAAATCTCCCTTCAGCAGTCCCGAAACCGAGCTCACGCCGCCCGCGTTCCAGTTCACGAAGGCGATCTCGCTGATGTCGAAGCCGATGGTGTTTTTCTTCTCCCACCGCGTCGAATCAACGGTTTTCACGGGTTCCTGTGCAAATACTGAAAATGCACTAAAGAGCAACAGTGCTGCGGCAAGGTTTTTCATGGTTTTTTTCCGATTCGCCGCAAAATTCGGAATTTCAGATGGACGATAAAACCTTGGCGATGCTTTTGGGATTGATTTGGCAGATTTCCTGTAATTGTTGTACCGTCCCATGCGGAACGAAGTGGTCCGGTATGCCGATGCGTTCAATGCTGATCCCCGACTGAATGTCCGATGCAAATTCCGCCACCGCGCTGCCGAAACCGCCCGTCAGGCAACCGTCTTCTGCGGTCACCACAAAATCGAAGTCAGCGAAAATCTTTCGAAGCAAATCGGTATCAAGTGGTTTGACGAACGGAAAGTCATAATGAGCGAAATCTTCGGGATTTGCCGTCATGCCGATGGCCTTAGACACATTTGAACAGATGGCACCGCAGCTCAATACGGCGATGCGCGTTCCGGATTTTAGCTTTTCCGCCCTGCCAAATACAATCTTCTTAAAAGGCAACTGCCAATCGGGGTTATTTCCGCGGCCCCGGGGGTACCGAATGGCCAGAGGTCCCGAAACGCCCAGTTGCGCGGTGTAAAGCAGGTTGCGGAGCGAAATTTCATCCCTTGGCGCCGCAATGGTGAGATTGGGTATGCAACGGAGGTAGGCGAGGTCAAATACACCGTGGTGCGTCGGCCCGTCTTCCCCGACGATCCCGGCGCGGTCCAGGCAAAAAATCACGGGAAGGTTCTGAAGCGCCACATCGTGAATGACTTGGTCATAGGCGCGCTGCAGGAAGGTGCTGTAAATGTTGCAAAAAACGATCATTCCGCGGGTTGCCATGCCGGCGGCGAGGGTGACGGCATGTTGTTCGGCTATCCCGACATCGATGGCGCGATCTGGAAACCGGTCCATCATGAACTTCAACGAACTTCCCGTGGGCATAGCGGGAGTGATGCCCACGATTTTGTCATTGGATTGCGCGAGTTCCACGAGCGTCAGTCCAAAGACATCCTGGAACTTTGGCGGCAACCCGGACTCATTGGAAGGGAGAAGGTCACCCGTGGCGGGATCGAACCTACCCGGAGCGTGGTATTTGACCTGGTTCTCCTCTGCCTTTTGCAAACCTTTCCCCTTGGTGGTGATGATGTGCAAAAAGCGCGGCCCTGTCTTGTTTTTAAGCCTTTCCAATTCTGTTATCAATGCGGGGAGGTCGTGGCCGTCAATGGGTCCCGAATAATCGAAATTGAGCGACTGGATGAGGTTGTTCCGACGGGGATCGCGACCTTGCTTGACCGAAGTCAGGTATTCCTTGAGCGCCCCGACGCTTGGATCGATACCGATGGCATTGTCGTTGAGGACAACGAGGAGATTGGCATCGGTGACACCCGCGTGGTTAAGCCCCTCGAAAGCCATTCCTGCCGCAATGGATGCATCGCCAACGACCGCGATGTGGTTACGCGATTCGTTGCCCTGCAGTTGCGATGCGATGGCCATTCCGAGCGCGGCAGAGATTGCGGTAGACGAATGTCCGGTCCCGAAGGCGTCGTAAGCGTTTTCATCCATCTTGGGAAAACCGGCGATCCCGCCCAGTTGGCGATTGGTGGAAAATGCCGCGCGCCTTCCCGTAATGATTTTGTGTCCATACGCCTGATGACCGACGTCCCAGATCAGGATGTCGTCGGGGGTGTTGAAGACGAAATGAAGCGCAATGGTAAGTTCGACGACACCCAGGCTTGCCCCGAGATGGCCTTCCTTTGATGCAACAGCCTCGATGATGAATTGCCGGAGTTCGCGGGCCAGAACGGGCAGTTCTTCCCCGGAAAGTTTTCGGAGATCGCGTGGATCGTCGATGCGGGCGAGCAAATCAAAAGACATTGAACAAATGTACGACCTCAAATCGTAATTTTACGGGATGGAAAACATCTTCAGCGACGAATACTTCATGCGCCGCGCCCTTGCCGAAGCCAAAAATGCTTTCGAAAAGGGCGAAATCCCGATTGGCGCCGTGATCGTCATCGACAACCGCATCATCGCCAGCAGCCACAACCTCACCGAAATGCTCAATGACGTTACTGCCCACGCCGAGATGCAGTCCATAACCGCGGCGGCAAATTTCCTTGGGGGAAAATACCTTCGGAATTGCACGCTCTACGTGACTGTGGAACCCTGTCAGATGTGCGCTGGGGCACTTTATTGGAGCCAAATTTCCAAGATTGTTTTCGGGTCGCGCGACGAGCAGCGCGGTTACCTTGCCATGGGCACCAAACTTCATCCCAAGACGCTGGTTACCGGCGGCGTGATGGAACAGGAGTGCGGGGAGTTGATGCTTAGGTTTTTTAGGGAGAGAAGGGGGAATTAGTCAATTAGCGAATTGGTCAATTAGCGAATTAGCGAATGGTAATGTAGCAATGTGAAAATGTGAAAATATACCAATTCCGTGGATCGGGCTTTTTGGAAGGATCGTGTAATTACAAACTGACATGTTTTGTGGTAATTGATTTTGGAAGAAACCTATTTATAGGACAATTGGTATATTGAAACATTAAGCAATTAGTACATCGATCTGCGTGAGCGATGGAAGCGACCCGAGGCCGAAGGCCGGACTGGCGAAGCACATCCTTTTGCGCGCCCTGCAGGGATGCAAAAGATACAGCGGACAGCGCGACGGTGGTGAAAACGCCGATATGGCGATTATATATGTTCCGCCGGCACGCCCATAAATTAACCCGACTCAGTCAGAGAATTTTTAAAATTTTTTGACAACGGCCCCCACCCGCCACCCAAAAGTTCGCAACTTCGCAGATATCAACCGTGCGGTAAAACCGTTGTTATTGCATCCCAAATGTCTGAATGTTTGTCTGCTTTTGCCAAACATGCCGGGTGGAAAAATTTCTTGACGATCACGCCTAAAAATGCCGCACGCGAGGCCAAGCCGAACTGGGTTTGTGTACTGCCGAAGTAGTGTTTACGCATAAAAAAACCGCTACCCGAGGCAAAGCCGAACTGAGCGGTTTGATAAGACATAAGTTAGACGAAAAGGCATAAAAAAACCGCTACCCGAGGCGAAGCCGAACTGAGCGGTTTGATAAGACATAAGTTAGACGGAAAAGCATAAAAAAACCGCTACCCGAGGCGAAGCCGAACTGAGCGGTTTGATAGGACATAAAT
>JAEWCF010000033.1 GCA_023390775.1 Bacteroidota bacterium
GGTCAACAGGGTGGTCTACGACATTTCGTCCAAGCCGCCCGCGACTATCGAATGGGAATAACTTAAAATTTTAAAATGTCATGAAGAGGTTTTTGCTTATTTTACTTGTGATGTTTTCGGCTCAAAAAACAATAAGCCAGGATTTTCAAATGGTGCGGCACGAGGTGAAACTCGGGGAAACCGTTAAAATGCTCTCAAAAAAGTACCATGTACCGCCTTCCGAGATATACAAGCTCAATAAATTTGCGGTGGAAGGGATCAGCGAGGGCATGATCCTGCAGATTCCCGCCGAACGCAAATATGCAGAGGCCGCGAGAAAGGACGAAGGTTTCCTGCCCGATCCTCCCGCGACAGCCATGCGTGAAGGCAGGGGCGCCAAGAAAATAAAGCATAAGGTCGTGCCCGGAGAGACGCTTTCCGGAATTTCGGCTAAATACAAGGTTCCGATGGATAAGATCAAGGCCACAAATCCTGACCTTGAAAATGGCCTGCAGGCCGGACAGGTGATCACCATCGTCGAATCGGACTAACCTAAACTCTTGAACATGAAAAAAGGCCTGATTGCACTGGCTTTCACATTGTTGCTCACTTATGGATTGGCCGCGCAGGAGCACCGGCGGCACACCGTCGCAAAGGGGCAGACCGTCACCCAGATCGCACAACAGTACCGCATCACGCCTTACGATATTTACCGGCTGAATCCCGAAGCCCGAAACGGCATCAAGGAAAACGATGTGCTGGTCCTCCCGACCACGCCCGTTGCCGCGCAACAGCGACCATCGGCGGGCACGCATACGGTCAAGGCAAAGGAAACGCTCTTTTCAATTTCGAAACAATATCACATTACGGTCGAGCAGTTACGGGCCGCCAATCCCTCGGTGGCAGATGGGCTTAAGACGGGGCAGGTGCTCACCATTCCGTCGGCGGGGGCGGTTTTGCCCGCAAGCCCGGCCAAAGGGCCCGAAAAGCCGGTTTTTCACATTGTCGCGGCTAAGGAGACCAAATTCGGGATTGCCAAAAGATACGGGCTTACCGTGGCCGAACTCGAACGCATGAACCCGGGAATCGAACAAAATCTTCCGGTGGGATACAGGCTGGTTTTGGGAACGGCGTCATCCGCTGCCGAGAAGCCCGAGCCCAGCATCACGGAGATGATGACCCCGGCGACCACGACTACCGATGTGTTGCACACCACCAAGAAGACGGCGTACGCGAACTATGAAGTAAAGCCGCAGGAAACGCTTTACAGCCTGTCGAAGACTTTCCAGATTACCGAAGAGGAACTTATCCGCCTGAACCCGATCCTAAAGGAGGGGGTCAAGACGGGAATGATCCTGAAGGTTCCGGGAAAGGGATCGATCGTGGTCCAAAAAGCCACCGGTTTCGAGGATCTCTCCAAGTCGGCCGCGGGAAATACGCGGAAGAAACTCGTGATGCTGCTTCCGTTCAACGCGCAAAAGATCCAGGGCGATACGGCGAAATCGGTTGTCGAGAGGCTCAAGAAAGACGCTTTTTTGAACATGACGCTCGACTTTTATTCGGGTGCGCTGATGGCCATCGATTCGGCCAGGTCACTTGGGCTGAATATCGATGTTTCCATCCTGGATTCGGAGGAGAGCAAATCGTCCTCGGGCCTTGGATCGCTGCTCTCGAATCCTAAGGTCACGTCCGCCGACGCGATCATCGGGCCGTTTTACCAGCAATATGCCGAAAAAACCGCGGAATCCCTGTCGCAGCAGAACATTCCCGTGATTTCCCCTCTTTCCAAGGACCCCGGGCGGGGGCTTCCCAACCTTTACCAGTCCATGCCTTCGACCGAAATGATGCGCCGCGCCATGATGGATTACATGATGGCAAAAGGCGGAAACATCATCATTGTCGCCGATCCCAAGAAAGTCAGCAACCGCGAGTTCATCACGGCGAATTATCCTTCGGCCAAATTTGCGCAGGTGTCCGAAGGCGGAACCCTCAGCGGCGATAACCTGAGGTCACTTCTTGTCAAAGGAATGCTGAACTATGTGGTGCTCGACACCGAAAAGACGGGCATGATCCTCAGCGCGACCAATGTCCTGCTCAACGAGATGGCCAACCACCAGATCCAGCTCGCCATCATTGAACCGAACGAAACCCTTGATTTTGAGGAAATTTCAATGAAGAGGCTGACGATCCTAAAAATGTTGCTTCCTTCCCTGACACGGCCAAATGCCACCCCTGAAGCCCAGGTTTTTGAAAAATCCTATCGCGAAAAGAACAAGATCTATCCCAACCAGTACGCCGTTCGCGGGTTCGACGTAACCTTTGACACGATGCTGAGGCTGGTCCAGGACAAGGGATTTGCCGCATCCGCCGCCGAAGATGCCACGCAACAAGTGGAAAGTAAATTCAGCTACTTCGCAAGCGGCGAGGGAATTGTGAACAAGGGTGTCTATATTCTTCAGTATAATGAGGATTTAACCGTAACCGAAGCCAACTGATGACATCCAAAGTAACTTACCTGGGCGGATTGCGGACCTCGTCCGTCCATTTGCCTTCCGGAACCGAAGCGATTTCCGATGCGCCTGTGGACAACCATGGAAAAGGCGAAGCTTTCTCGCCGACGGATTCGGTGGCGAACGCACTCGCTACCTGCATGTTCACGGTCATGGGCATTAAGGCCCAGGCGATGGATTTCAGCCTTGAAGGCGCAACGGCGGAAGTGACCAAGCACATGAATCCTGACCCGCGAAGGATTGCGGCCGTCGATGTTGTATTCAATCTTCCTCAAGCCGACGAAAAAACGCGTGCCATCCTCGAACGCACCGCAATGTCGTGCCCGGTTTTGCTCAGCCTCTCCGAGTCGGTGGAGAAAAACGTGACCTTCAATTGGGCATGACGCCATCGGAAGAACTGCGCAGGCTCGCGTCTGCCAAAATGCCGTTCGGCAAATACAAGGACAAGCTCCTGATCGACCTTCCCGAATATTATCTGCTCTGGTACGGCCGCAAAGGCTATCCGCCCGGAACTTTGGGCAACCAGATGCGCCTGGTGCAGGAACTCAAACTCAACGGCCTCGAACATTTGGTGCGCAGGATCGGCAAATAAAAGGGCGGCTTTTTAGGTTGCCTCAAACCGTGGTATTCTCGCAGATAATTGTATTTTTGCGACGTTTTTTGAAACGCACAACACAACTACCACAATGAATCAAACCAAGTATATTTTTGTCACCGGCGGCGTGTCTTCCTCTCTGGGAAAAGGCATTATTGCCGCGTCGTTGGCAAAGTTGCTGCAGGCCCGCGGATACCGGACCACGATCCAGAAGTTCGATCCGTACATCAACGTCGATCCGGGTACCCTCAATCCCTACGAACACGGCGAATGCTATGTAACCGATGACGGTGCCGAGACCGATCTTGACCTGGGCCATTACGAACGTTTCCTCAACGTGCCGACCTCGCAGGCAAACAACGTCACCACGGGGCGCGTGTACCTTTCGGTTATCGAGAAGGAGAGGCGGGGCGAATTCCTGGGCAAGACAGTCCAGGTCGTGCCGCACATCACCAATGAAATCAAGGAGCGGATGCAGTTGCTTGGGAATTTGGGCGATTTTGATATCGTGATCACTGAGATCGGCGGGACCGTCGGCGACATCGAATCGCTCCCGTACATCGAATCGGTGAGGCAGTTGCAGTGGGAACTCGGCGAGCACAATGCCATCGTGGTACACCTGACCCTGATCCCGTACCTGGCCGCGGCCGGCGAACTCAAGACAAAGCCCACGCAACACTCAGTAAAGACGCTGATGGAAAGCGGGATACAGGCCGATATCCTGGTTTGCCGTACCGAACACGAACTTTCGGATGAACTTCGGCAAAAACTGGCGCTGTTTTGCAATGTCAAGCGCGAGGCCGTCATCCAGTCGATCGACGCCTCGACCATTTACGAAGTCCCCAACCTCATGCTCGAGGAAGGGCTGGACGTGGTTGCGCTCAAACAGCTCAACCTGCCCAAAAAAGCAACGCCCGACCTCAAGAATTGGAACGTTTTCCTGCATCGCCTGAAAAACCCCAAGCACACGGTCAACATCGGCCTGATCGGGAAATACGTCGAGCTGCAGGATTCCTATAAATCGATCATCGAGGCCTTCATACACGCGGGCGCGGCCAATGAGACGAAGGTCAACGTCGTCTCCGTGCATTCGGAATACATCGACGCAGGCAACGCCGCCGAAAAGCTTCGCGACCTGGACGGAATTGTCGTGGCGCCGGGCTTTGGCGAGCGCGGCATCGAGGGCAAGATCGAGACCGTGCGGTATGCCCGCGAGAACAACATTCCGTTTTTGGGCATTTGCCTGGGGATGCAGATGGCCGTCATCGAATATGCCCGCAACGTATTGGGCCTGAAGGATGCCAATTCGACCGAGATGAACGAGGGCACGTCAAATGCCGTAATCGACCTGATGGAGGAGCAGAAAACCGTTACCGAGAAAGGCGGAACGATGCGCCTCGGATCGTGGGACTGCACCCTCAGGGAGGGTTCACTGGCCCATAAGATTTACAATAAAAAAGATATCGCCGAAAGGCATCGGCACCGCTACGAATACAACGGGGATTACCAGGAATCACTCGAAAAGGCGGGACTGGTTTCGTCGGGCGTCAACCCCGAGACCGGCCTTGTGGAAATCGTCGAGATTCCCGCGCATCCGTTCTTCATCGGCGTCCAATACCACCCCGAATACAAAAGTACAGTCGCCAATCCGCATCCGCTTTTCGTGAGCTTCGTGGGCGCGACCGTGAGATCTAAACAGAAATAATCATTAAATGGAGCAAAAGAAGTTAGACCTGAATTCCGTCATTGGCTTTATCCTGATTTTCGGGATATTGATGTGGGTCATGTACCAGAACTCACCCAAGGAGGACCAGGCTGCGAAACCCGCCACCGAAAAGCGGCAGGACGAACAAAAGGCCGCGCGCACAAGCGCCAAACGCGCCGAACTTCACGGTGCCGACGTGCCGGTGAACGATTCGTTGCGGCTCGAGAAATTGCGGGCGACATTGGGCGGATTTGCCTATTCCGGGACACTTGAGTCGGCCAGGGAAGAATTTACCGTGATCGAAAACGATCTGGTCCGGCTTAAAATTGCCAACAAGGGCGGGCAGGTCGTGGAGGCGGTGATGAAAAAATTCGAACAGTTCGAGCGAGGGTCCAAACTTCCGGTCAGCCTGGTGCGGGACAACAATGCCCAGTTCAGCATCAAATTGAAGACCAAGGACAACCGGATGCTGGAGACCAAGGACCTGTATTTTGAACCGCAAAAGTCAATTGCCGGCAACGACCAGGTCCTGACCATGAGGCTCAAATCGGGCCCGGACGCCTATCTTGAATACCGTTACGTGCTCAAGCCCGATCAATATATGGTGGATTTCGACGTGCGTTCGCAAGGGCTGGCGCAGGTCCTGGACACATCGGCACCGCTTGAACTGCAGTGGGACCTGAAGTCCTACCGGAACGAAAAAAGCATCTCCTACGAGAACCGCTACACTGAAATCGTCTACGAATACGAAGGCGGCAAGGACGATTACGTCGGGCAGGGCAAGGACAAGCGCGCCGATGCGGAGGATGTGAGCTACATCGCCTTCAAGCAACATTTCTTTGCGTCGATCCTGTTGACCGAGAAACCTTTTGAAAAGGCGGACTTTGTCTCGAACGACCTTGTGGAGGACGAGGACCGAGATACGATTTTTACCAAGCAGTTTTCGGCGAAGGTTCCCCTTGCGTTCCGCGGAGGAGAGATCGACCAGAAGATGAATTGGTACTACGGCCCGGCGGACTACAAGATTTTGAACGCCTATGACCGCAATTTGGACGAGATCATCCCGCTTGGCTGGGGCATTTTCGGCTGGATCAACAAGTTCATCTTCATTCCGGTTTTCGGTTTCCTGAGTTCGTTTATCATGTACGGGATCGCGATCATCGTCTTTACGATCGTCATCAAGATCGCCATGTCGCCCATCACGTATAAATCTTTCCTTTCGCAGGCCAAGATGAAGGTCCTCAGGCCCGAGCTCAACGAACTCAACCAGAAGTACGCCAAGGACCCGATGAAGCGCCAGCAGGAGACCATGAAACTGTACAGCAAGGCAGGGGTCAACCCGATGGCCGGTTGTATCCCCGCGTTGATCCAGTTGCCGTTCATGTACGCGTCGTTCCAGTTCTTTCCCTCGGCGATAGAACTTCGGCAAAAAAGTTTCCTTTGGGCCGATGACCTTTCCTCCTACGATGCGATCCTGAACCTGCCGTTCCGCATTCCTTTCTACGGGGACCATGTGAGCCTTTTCCCGATCCTTGCCGCCGTCGCCATTTTCTTCTACATGAAGATGACAACGGGCGACCAGGTCATGAGCCAACCGCCGCAGGAAGGCATGCCCGATATGGGCAAGATCATGAAAATCATGATTTATCTCTCGCCGCTGATGATGTTGTTCTTCTTCAACAATTACGGTTCGGGGCTTTCACTGTACAACTTCATCTCCAACCTGGTGACCATCGCCATTATGGTGGTGATCAAGAAATATGTCGTGGATGAGCAGAAAATCCATGCGCAGATCCAGGAGAACAAGCTCAAGGAGAAGCCTCAGGGCAAATTCCAGAAGCGCCTTCAGGAAATGATGGAGCAGGCAGAGGAACAAAAGAAGAAACAGAAACGATAAAAAAAAGCTTCCGGTTGGAAGCTTTTTTATTGGATCGGGTTCAGGTTACAAGTTGGGCATCAATACTTTGTCCACAAGGTGGATGATCCCGTTGTAGGCCTGTATGTCGGTAGTGGTGATGTTGGCAATCCGTGAATTCGCATCGACAATCTTTTTGCCGCCTCCCGTCAGGTTGATGGTAAAGTGCTGCCCCGCCCACGTGTCGAAGGATTGGTTATCAAAGAAACTCGAGGCCATACTGTTTTGCATCGTGCCCAGATGGTAACGCAAGGTGGTCTGCACGTCGGCCATTGACAAAAGGTCCAGGCTTGCAAGATTATTTTCGGTCAGGTAGTCGGAGAAAGCAGTGTTCGTCGGGGCGAAAAGCGTGTACGGCGTATTCTCCCCGGTTCCTTCCATTTCGGCCACAAATTCCGACTCAGGATGGAGGGCGAGCGCGTTTTTCAAGGACGAAAGATCCGCCTTGGCCCGCACAAAAGTCATGATTGAAGGCATTTCGATCACACGGTCAACCAGGTGCAATGTGCCGTTCGTGGCGTCGACATTGGGCGTGATGATCGTCGAGATGCCGTTGATTTTATATCCGGTGGAAGTATCGATGTACATGTCGAGGAAGTTGGTATTTGAAGCGGCGCCCCGGGCCATGGTCTTGCGGTAACCCGTGAGCATCTCACCGGTTTCGACCGATCCGCTCATCGCATGGTTCAAAAGCAGTTCCCGAAGGATCTCCACCGGAATGTCGTCCAGGGTGGCGTAGCCGTTCTCTCCCATAAATTGGACGAATGCGGTGTTTGTCGGGGCAAATACGGTCAGTTCGCCGGAACCTTCAAGATTCCCGTCCAGATCGGCACGTTCAAGCGCCTCGACAAAAGTGGTCAGGTTGGTCCGGGATTGCGCCTCAACGAGGAGCGAATTCTCCGAATCATTGTCATTGTCATCATCGCTGCAGGAAATCGCCATCACTCCGAGCGTTGCGATGCAGGCGATACGGGTCAGTCTTAAAATTGTATTCATAGCCATTTGATTTATTGGTTCAACCCTAATGTACGATTTAAAGGGTTTGGCTTTTGCAAAAGATATATTAAAACAAAAAGCCCCCAAACGGAGGCTTCTCGAACCAACATCAATTAAATTACAAGGCAGGGAGCAGTACTTTGTCCACGACGTGGATCACGCCGTTCGAGGCCTGGACATCCGTGGCGGTGATCGCGCTCACACGGTTGCTGGCGTCGGTTATCTGTGCCGATGAACCCATCAGTTGTACCGAAAACGATTGTCCCTGGAAGGTTTCGACCATCATATTGTTGGTCAGGTTTGTAGACAATACGTTTGCTCCGGCCACAACATGGTATTTAAGCGTATTCTCGAGAACGGCCTGTGGAACGTCCGCAAGTCCCGGAAGCGATAGCTCGGTCAGGAGCGAGGCGAAGGCTGCATTGGTGGGTGCGAAAACCGTAAATGGCCCGGTTCCACTCAGAATCCCCGCAAAATCGGGCTGGTCATCACGAGTCAGCGCCGCAACCAGGCTTGTGAAATTGGGGTTGGCGATGGCGTGGTTGACTACGGTGGGAAGCCCTATTACGGCATTGACGACGTGTACAACTCCGTTCTCTGCATCGATGTCGGGAGTGGTTACCGATGCGCCGCCGTTGGACGCGCCGCCGTTGATCACGACCCCTGAAGCAGTGTTAATGTACATGCTCAGGGTGTTGGTCGCAGATGCCGAACCTTTTCCGAGAGTCTTTACATAACCGGTTGACAGTTCATTTGACATCACCTCGCCCGAAACGACGTGGTTGAGCAGCACTTCGCGAAGGACGTTTACCGGAACGGCCTCCAAATTGGCAAAGCCGTTGGCCGAAAGAAAGGTGTTGAACGCGGCATTGGTAGGGGCGAAGACGGTAAATTCACCCGACCCGTTTAGCGTGGCGGTAAGCCCTGCGCGATCGAGTGCGGCGGCAAGTGAGGAAAAGTCATCGTTTTCCATCGCAATTTCGGCAATGGTTTGGGGCGACTCCGAGTTATTGTCATCGTCATCGCTGCAGGATACAAAAGCGGCCATTGTGAAGGCCAGCGCAAATTTACTGAGCAAACTAAATTTTTTCATGGTTAAATTGTTTAATGTTTTTACGAATGTATAAAACAAAAACGTAATTTGTCTAAACTTTTTTATAAAATATTAAACAAATTTGTTTTGTGTTTTTTGGCGTTAAACCGGCTGACAATTCCTTTAAGTAATATTTTTGCCACTCTATCAGTTATAAGGTTCTCAAATCGCACTTATGAATAAGTTTTTCCTGCTTTTTTTAATCATCGGTATCTCGGTAAACGCTCAGGTCAATCAATTTGACGCCGAAGGAAAAAGACACGGCCTTTGGAAAGGCACTTTCGAGGAATCGGGGCGGGTCCGTTATGAAGGAACCTTCGAGCACGGGCGTGAAACCGGTATTTTCACCTATTATGACGATACGAAGGCGCATCCTGTCATCGCCACAAGGAATTTCAGCAAGGGCCCCGATTCGGTCTGGACCATTTATTACGACCAGCAAAAGAATGTCGTGAGCCAGGGAATGCTCAAAGGCAAGTTGCCACACGGGACATGGGTCTATTTCCATAAGGCATCCAAGGATACCATGACGGTTGAAAAGTATGCGAACGGCAAACTGGACGGGGTCCGGAAGGTTTTTTACCGCAGCAAATCCCCCGCCGAGACCGTATCGTATAAAAATGGCGTCCTGCACGGCCCGTACCGGAAATATTCAGAGAAGGGTGCTGTAATGGAGGAGGTAAATTATGTCAACGGGCTTATCGAAGGGCCGGCGGTTTACCGCGATGGTGCAGGCGTCCTTATTTCCAGGGGGAATTATAAGGGAGGCCGCAAGGACGGGATTTGGGAAGTCTACCGCGAAGGAAAACTGTACAAAAAGGAGAAGCATCCGCAGGTACGCAAGTTTGCCAAGCGTCCGCCAAAAAAGCCGTAACTTTGCAGCCTTAATTTTTACTATGAAACGGGTTGTCGTCGGTCTTTCGGGCGGAGTGGATTCAAGTGTTGCCGCGTACCTTCTACAGCAAGAGGGCTACGAGGTCATCGGGCTTTTCATGAAGAACTGGCACGACGAATCCGTCACCATCTCCAACGAATGCCCCTGGCTCGAGGACAGCAACGACGCATTGCTCGTGGCGCAAAAACTCGGCATTCCGTTCCAGACCGTCGACCTGAGCGAACAGTACCGCGAGAAGATCGTCGATTACATGTTCGGCGAATACCAGCGCGGCAGGACACCCAACCCCGATGTTCTGTGCAACCGCGAAATCAAATTCGACGTTTTCATGAAGATTGCGCTCGGCTTGGGAGCGGACTATGTGGCCACCGGGCATTACGCGCAACGCGCCGAGATGGAATGCGATGGAAATAAGGTTTACAGGCTGCTCTCGGGCGCCGATGCCAACAAGGACCAATCGTATTTCCTCTGCCAACTCTCGCAGCAGCAACTGTCAAAGGCGCTCTTCCCCATTGGGCACCTGACCAAGCCCGAAGTGCGCGAGATCGCGGCTAGAATGGACCTGGTCACGGCGGGGAAAAAGGATTCGCAAGGCCTGTGTTTCATAGGCAAAGTCAGGTTGCCTGAATTCCTCCAGCAAAAACTTGAACCCAAAGAGGGGCCGATCTATGAGGTGGACCGTTCTCACGATGTTTACGCCGGGAAGGCAGTTGAAGGGTTTGACGAAACTTCCCTCAAGATGCTATCGGCACATGTTTGCTATACCCCTGAAATGGGACGCGTGGTCGGTAAGCACCCCGGCGCGCATTATTTCACAAACGGCCAACGCAAGGGTCTGAATGTCGGCGGTACGACCGAGCCGCTCTTCATCATCGGTACCGATGTGGAAACCAATTCCATATACACGGGGCGCGGCAACAGCCATCCCGGGCTTTTCAGGAAAGCGCTGTTCATCGCCGCAGATGAGGTGCATTGGGTACGTGAGGACCTGGCGCTTGAACCCGGCCAAACGCGGCAGGTAATGGCGAGAATTCGGTACAGGCAACCGCTTCAGCCGGCAACGCTTCACGCATTCGACAGTGGGACGTACGTCGTGTTTGATAAACCGCAGTCGGCGGTGACGCCCGGTCAATTTGCGGCCTGGTATGAGGGAGAGGAATTGCTGGGATCGGGTGTAATTGCCTGATTCCTGATGGTCGATCGGCCTTTTGGTTCGATCCAATTTCGTAAATTTGGCTGGACCCCGCCTAAACGCAACGCCATGAGAAAATTACTATTGATCGTATTGCTGGCATTCAGCTTTTCAGCCGCCGCACAGCAGGACGCCTGGGTCTACTTCAATTCCAAGCCCGAAGCCGCATTTTATCTGGCCCACCCGCTCGAAATGTTGTCACAACGGTCGCTGGACCGACGTACGGCGCAGGGCATTTTACTTGATGATGCCGATGTGCCTGTCCACCAACCCTTTATCGACGCGGTCGAAAACGCTGCCGGGATCACGGTGATGGCCAAGTCGAAATGGCTGAACGCGATACATGTCCGCGGTTCCGAACAGGACATTTCGGCGCTCGGGTCGCTCGATTTTGTGCAGTCGATCGACTTTGCAAACGACGCGCTGGATACGGGAAAACCTGTTGTGGCGAAAAAGCAAACGGAGATGTTGGTCGATTTTCCTTACGGCAATTCGGCGAACCAGATCCAAATGATCGAGGGCCATCAGCTCCATCAACAAGGTTTTACGGGTTCGGGAAAGATCATTGCCGTACTCGATGCGGGTTTTCCGGGCGTGGACGATGCGGCGCCCTTTGCCCGGCTTCGCGACAACAACCTGATTTTGGGCGGATATAATTTTGTGGATCGTTCCGATGACTTTTACACGAGGAGTTCGCACGGGACGATCGTGCTGTCTTCCATGGGCGGATATGTCGACGGACAGCTCGTGGGTACCGCGCCCGATGCCGGATACTATCTGTTCATCAGCGAAGACACCAATTCCGAAAATCCCGTGGAGGAATCGCTTTGGGTCGAAGCTGCCGAATATGCCGACAGCCTGGGCGTTGACATCATCAACTCTTCGCTCGGATATTTTGGCTATGACGATCCGGGGTACAGTTATTCGTTCGAGGACATGAACGGGCTCAAGGGATTCGCTTCACGCGGTGCCGACATGGCATTTTCACGGGGAATCTTGGTCGTGGCTTCGGCGGGAAATTCCGGCAATTCCGAAAATCCCAACATTGGTGTCCCGGCCGATGCCGTCAACGTACTGACCATTGGCGCGGTTTCGCCGACGGGTGCGCACGCCTCCTTCAGTTCGGTGGGGCCAACGGCGGATGGCAGGATCAAACCCGATATCGTCGCCCAGGGGCAGAGCGTCGTGGTGGCGGGTCCTTCGGGGAATATCTCGACCACCAACGGTACCTCGCTGTCAAGTCCCATCATCGCCGGAATGGCGGCCTCGCTCTGGCAGGCTGTTCCCAATCTCACCGCCGAACAATTGCGGGAAGTCATCATCCAATCGGCACATCTTTTCGACAACCCGAATTTCCAGATGGGGTATGGCATCCCGAACTTTCAGGAAGCCCTCGAACTCGCCCAGCTTTCCACTGCCGATCCTGAACCTGCCTCCTTTGTGTTGTATCCCAATCCTTTTCAAGATCGTATCGCGATGTTTTATCCTTCCGATGATGCGATCCTCACCTTATACGATGCTTCGGGCAGGCGGCTACTTCAAACCTTTCCCGGCCAGGCGGAGTTGCAGACTACCGGGCTTTCGTCCGGAATGTATCTTTACCGGATCGAGGCGGGCGGCACATCGGCATCGGGAAAACTTGTAAAACGATAATGAACAAAATCACCAAATTGCTGGGAATCCGCTTTCCCATTATCCAGGCCGGCATGATCTGGAACAGCGGGCACAAACTGGCTTCGGCCGTCTCCAATGCCGGTGGGCTCGGAATCATCGGGGCCGGGTCCATGTATCCTGAAGTGCTTCGGGAACACATCTGCAAGTGCAGGCTTGGTACCGACAAACCGTTTGGCGTCAACGTGCCCATGCTCTATCCCGATATCGACAAAATCATCGAAATCATTATCGAGGAAAAAGTTCCGGTAGTCATTACCTCTGCAGGGAATCCCGCTGTTTGGACTGCACGATTAAAGTCTCACGGGATCACCGTCATCCATGTGGTCAGCAGTTCGAAATTCGCGCTCAAAGCGCAGGAGGCCGGGGTGGATGCCGTGGTTGCCGAAGGTTTCGAGGCCGGCGGGCACAACGGGAGAGAGGAAACGACAACTCTGACCCTCATCCCGATGGTGCGGGAGAAAATCTCAATTCCGCTAATTGCGGCGGGCGGAATCGCTACGGGGCGGGCAATGCTTGCGGCAATGTCGCTCGGTGCCGACGGGGTGCAGGTGGGGAGCCGGTTTGCGGCATCGGAGGAATCGTCGGCACATGAAAATTTCAAGAAGACGATCCTTGATACGGGTGAGGGCGATACGCATTTGACACTCAAGGAACTTGCGCCGGTCCGACTGATCAAAAACAAGTTTTGGCGGGACCTTCAGGAATTGTATGCCACTTGCCCGACAACCGAACAGCTGAAGGAAAAATTGGGACGCGCCCGCGCCAAACGCGGCATGTTTGAAGGCGATCTGATCGAGGGGGAACTTGAAATCGGGCAGGTGGCCGGATTGATTCACGAGATCAGGCCCGCGGCGCGGATTTTGCAGGACATGGTCGCCGAATTTGAATCGGCAAAGCAGGAACTGGCCGCGTGGCCTAAATTTTAATCAAATGAAATTAAAAGGATTTATCATTCTGGCCCTGTTGTTCATGGGGCTGCAGCAATCATCGGCACAGGTCTATAAATTCCAAGCCACGGGCTTCAGCGTATTGGAGAAAACACCGCGGGGCACGTGGGGTAAATGGTCTGACCTGCAGCCAACCTCGCTGATCATCTCGCTGGATACCAATAAAAACCGAATCGTGGTTTATTCACAGGAGGTGCAGGTTTACAATATCGACAAATACGGTGAGAAGGAGGAGACGGACAAGGATTTGATCTACCCGTTCGTATGCAGCGATCCGGACGGAATGCCGTTTACCATTTCCATCATCACCCGTAAAAACCAGGGAGGGCGCAAACAGATGTACATCAATCAGAAAGATGTGGTGGTCGTGTACAATATCGTCAACCACATCTGACATTTTTTAAAGGTTTCCGCTATTAAAATAATGTTAATCACTTTGTTCATAAGTCCGTAGGCTTAAAAAATCTCCCGCCTGAAAAAAGGAGTAATATAGTGTCATGTTAGGAGTGGTGCGCCTTGCACGGTTTTGGAAGCCGTCCAAGTTCACTCGCGGCCACGCCGACATTTGAGCACGAGCCTATGGGAGTCTTTACTTTATGTAGAAGAAATTTAATCCTGGTTGTTTTTGCCATTGCAGGATTTCCCGGCATTCAAGGCCTTTTTGCTCAATGCCCAACCATTGCAGACAACACACAGTCCTTCTGCGACCTTCAATCCCCCACCGTTTCCAGCCTTTCCGCCACCAATAATGGGGGCGGCATCGTTTGGTACGCCACGGCCACCAGTACCACGCCGTTATCGCCGACATCGGGACTTGTCAGCGGGGAGGATTATTTTGCCGACAGCACCGCGGGAACATGCGGTGTCAGGCCCAGCGTGACGGTCACGATCTATTCGGCGCCGGTGGGCGGGCCTTTCCAGGGAGTGTGCGTAGGTGTTGCCAGCGAAGCTACGATTCCCGGCCCTGGCGACCCCGATCCGGATATTGTCGCAATCGGGAACAACGTGCAGTGGTATACCTCGCCTTCAGGGGGAACTCCCCTTGCACCGGGGACAATCCTCAACGACAATACCATATATTACGCCAGCCAAACCAATCCTGAAACCGGTTGCGAAACCAGTCGCCTGGCCGTATTTGTAAATGTGGGCGTTGTTCCCGTGCCCACGGGCGATGCCACGCAGGAATTTTGCAACGATCCATCCAATCCTCCCACGGTTGGGGACCTTGTAGCCTCGGGCGTGAACAACTGGTACCTCACGTCGTCATCGGCGGCCCCGCTTCCGCTCTCGACCCCACTGATCAATGGCCAAAGCTATTATGCGACCACGGTGGATCCGCCTTGTGAAAGCCCGACCCGTTTTGAGGTCGTCGTGACCCTTTCGGCACCGAATAATCCCGGTACCAGCGGAACGCTGTCCATCTGCCAAAACCAGGTCGCGGCGACATCTCCGGTAAACCTCTTCGGTTTGTTGGGCGGCAGCCCGCAGGCGAACGGTACATGGACGGGGCCGGTGCCCACCACGAACGGCTCGCTGGGAACGGTGAACGTGTCCGGCATGACGGTCGCGGGCAGCCCGTATGTGTTCACCTACACGGTCTCGGGAGTATGCGCACCGGCAAGTTCCACGGTCACGATCAATATCCTTCCGGTGCCCACGGTTGCCATATCGTCAAACCAGACCATCTGCCAGGGCTCCACGGCCAACGTAACCTTTACCGGTACGCCCAATGCTATCGTAACCTATACGGTCAACGGCGGTGCCAATCAAACGATCACATTGAATGCTTCGGGAACCGCAACGATTTCACAAACTTTCAATGCAACTACGTATTATACATTGGTGAGCGTTACTTCGGCGGGGCCGAATCCATGCAGCCAGCCGGCAAGCGGAGTCGTAACCATCACGGCGCTTCAGCTTCCTCTCGCCTCAATTTCGGCCAATACGACCATCTGTTCGGGCCAGAGCGCCACCGTTACCATCACGGGTACCGCCAACTCGACCGTCAACTATACGGTCAACGGCGCACCGGCGCAAATCACGCTCAACAACAGCGGAACGGCCACGGTTACTAATACATATACCGGCAATACCACTTTCACGCTTTCAAGTGTCACCTCGCCCGGGCCTCCCAGCTGTACACGTGTGCTTTTTAACTCTATTACCATAACCGTGATACCGCCGCCTGTGGTGGCGATCACGGGAAATACAAGTGTGTGCCCCGACAGTCCGGCAACGGTCACTTTTACCGGCACCCCGAATGCTACGGTAGCTTATACCGTTAACGGAGGTTCCCCGCAAACTGTAGTACTAAGCGCTTCCGGAACCGCGACGATTACGCAAAATTATTCTGCGACAACAGTTTACACGGTTACAGGGGTGACCACCTCATCTACGCCTGCGTGCAGCCAGCCTGCATCGGGGAGCGTAACGGTTACGGTATTGCCGCTGCCAACGGCCTCGATCGCATCCAATACGACAATCTGTTCCGGGCAGTCAGCTCCGATTACAATCACCGGTACGCCCAATGCGACCGTAACTTATGCGGTGAACGGCGGTCCCAACCAGACCGTAGTCCTCAATGCATCGGGAAGCGCGACCATTACGGGAAATTACACCGCCAATACGGTCATTTCGCTGGTGAGCGTTACATCTACGGGAACGCCAAGCTGCAGCAGGCCCTTGTCGGGTTCGGCAACGATTACGGTTTTGCCTTTGCCGACGGCCACTATTTCGGCCAACGCGACGATTTGTTCGGGCCAATCAGCAACAGTAACCTTTACCGGAACGCCAAATTCGACGATCACCTACACCGTGAATGGCGGCGCAAATCAAACGATCCTGCTCAATGCATCGGGCAATGCAACCCTAACGCTGGCTTATACGGCGACCACGACCTATACCCTTGTGTCGGCATCGACTTCGGGAACACCCGCCTGCAGCCAGCCCGTCAGCGGGAACGTGACCATTACGGTGATTCCATTGCCGACCGCTACCGTATCGGGCAACGCGGCGATCTGCTCGGGCGCATCGGCACCCCTGACCTTTAACGGGACGCCGAATGCCGTCATTACCTATTCGGTCAACGGCGGGCCCAATCAAACGATTACGCTGAACAATTTCGGTACTGCGGTTCTGAACAACACGTATACCGCGACCACGACGATCACCCTCATTAGCGCGGCCACCACCGGAACGCCGGGTTGCAGCCAGCCATTATCAGGTTCCGTTACGGTGACCGTACAACCGCTTCCAACGGTAACCATCGCTGCCAATACTACCGTCTGTTCCGGTAACAGCGCCACCGTTACCTTTACGGGTACGCCCAATGCCACCATAACCTACACGGTGAACGGCGGGGCGAACCAAACCATCGCGCTCAACGGATCGGGAACGGCAACGATCACGCAGAATTATACTTCGACAACCACCTACACCCTGGTCAGCGCGGCAACAGTTGGCACGCCGGCATGTTCCCAACCGCAAACGGGTTCGGTAACGATCACGGTCATTCCCCCTCCGACAGCAGTGATATCGGCACCTACGCCGGTCTGCGCGGGCTCGGTCTCAAACGTCAGCATTACCGGCACACCGAATGCGACCGTGACCTATACCGTCAACGGGGGTGCGCCGCAAACTATAGTGCTGAACGCGTCGGGCACCGGGACGATAACCGGGACGTATTCGTCCAATACCGTGATTGCGCTCGTAAACATTGCCACGGGCGGAACTCCAACCTGTATCCAGCCGTTAAATTCGACCGTAACCATTCCCGTGACTCCTTTGCCAACTGTTACAATATCCGGTAGCACGACGGTTTGTCCGGGCGGAAATGCCACCGTGACCTTTATGGGCACGCCCAACACCGTGGTGAACTACACGGTCAATGGGAGCGCGGCCCAATCAATTAATATCGGGGCTTCGGGAACGGCAACTATTTCCCAGGCCTATAGCGCCACAACGGTGTATTCGCTTGTCAGCATTTCGACTACAGGTTCTCCCTCTTGCACCCAGCCCCAGAACGGAACCGTTACCGTAAACGTCCTGCCGCCGCCAACCGTTTCACTTTCGGGAAATGCCACCATTTGTGCCGGAGAAGAGGCCCAGGTGACCTTTACGGGAACGCCGAATGCCGTTATCACCTACACTGTAAATGGCGGTGCACAGCAAACGATAACACTTGATGGCACGGGCACGGCGATCCTTACGAATTCGTATTCTTCTACGACAATCATCGCCCTTGTCAGCGCGGCCACGTCGGTACCGCCGGCATGCGTGCAGCCACAGACAGGATCGGTTACCATTACGGTGTTTCCACCGCCGACCGCCTCGATATCGGGAAGTGCCAGCGTATGTTTCAATGGCAGCGCAACTGTTTCATTCACCGGGACGCCCAATGCAACGGTGACTTACACGGTCAATGGAGGCGCGGCCCAGACGATCGTACTGAGCGGTACCGGTTCAGCATCCATAACATCAACATTTACCGAAACCACCGTTTACACCCTGACCGGCGTGGTTACGGCCGGAACCCCGTCGTGCCCTGCGACCGTCAGCGGATCGGTGACGATTACCGTAATTGGGCTGCCCGTTGCGGCCATTTCGGCGACATCCTCGCAAGTATGTTCGGGATCGTCGGCATCGATCATCATAACAGGAACACCGGGTGCGGTGGTTACCTATTCAATTAATGGCGGGCCAAATCAACAGGTAACGCTGAATGCATCGGGTACGGCGGCCGTTTCGCCTGCCATTGCTTCCGATTCGGTCATTTCGCTTATTTCGGTCTCAACTTCGGGAACTCCGGCCTGCAGCCAGCCCGCAACCGGTAGTGTTTCCATAACCGCCGTGCAACCGCCACAGGCAGGAAATGATGTGGCCTCGTATGCGGTCTGTCAAAACGGCTCACCCGTCGACCTCTTTACCTTACTGGGCGCAAATGCGCAACCGGGAGGCAGTTGGACGCCGAGCCTTGCAAGCGGGACTGGAGTATTCAACCCGCTCATTGACCCGCCGGGTTCGTATGTGTATACAGTTTCCTCCAACGGGCCTTGTCCGGCCGATTCGGCCTCTGTGACCGTATCGATCACGACTCCGCCAAATGCCGGGACGGATGCCACGCTTCCTGTGTGCTCCAATTCGGCGCCGATCAACCTGTTCGCGCTTCTCGGAAGCCTTGCACAACCCGGCGGCACCTGGACGCCTACGCTCTCAAATCCCGGATTTTTCAATCCAGCCCTCGACAGCGCGGGAACCTATACTTACACGGTAGCCGGAAACGCGCCCTGCGGAAGCGATTCGGCCACGGTGAACATCTCGATTATCCAATCGCCCAATGCGGGAGTTTCCACGACGCTGAACATTTGCGCAAATGCCGCGCCTGTCGATCTGTTTGCGGCTCTCGGACCGCAGGCACAGCAGGGCGGAACCTGGTCACCCGCGCTTACTTCGGGAACGGGAATCTTCGATCCAAGCCTCGATGCCCCCGGCACCTACATCTATACGTTGGAGGCGGCACTGCCCTGCATGCCGATGTCGGCGAGCGTATCGGTTAGCCTGACCACGCCGCCGAATGCAGGTAACGATGCGGTGGCAAACATTTGCTCGAATTCAAACCCGCAGGACCTTTTCCTGCTATTGGGCAATCAAGCCCTACCGGGAGGTACATGGTCGCCGGCCCTTGCTTCGGGCAGCGGAATCTTCAATCCCGTCGTGGACCCGGCAGGAACCTACACCTACACCGTTGCGGGCGTTGCGCCGTGCGGCAGCGATTCGGCAACTGTCGCCGTAACCATCACGCCGGGACCGGATGCGGGCCAGGATGGCACCTTGGTACTTTGCGTGGACAGCGCACCGCAGGACTTGTTGAATTCGTTGAACGGCACTCCGCAACCGGGTGGCACCTGGACCCCGGCGCTATCCGGCGGAAACGGGATTTTCAATCCGGCCGTCGATGCCCCGGGCGTTTACACTTACACCTTTTTCGGGAACCAACCCTGCGACAATGACACGGCGACCGTTACCGTTACCGTGAACCCGATCCCGAACGCAGGAACCGACGGCACGGCATTTTTCTGTACCAACTATCCGCCATCGGACCTGTTCGCCTCATTGGGCGGAGGGGCGCAGCCGGGCGGAACGTGGTCACCCGCATTGGCCAGCGGAAGCGGAATCTTCAATCCGCTTGTCGATGCCCCAGGGGTCTATACCTATACGGTGGGCGGCGGGTTTTGCACCACCGACACATCGAGCGTGACCGTAACCGTACAGCAATCGCCGAATGCCGGTGGGAACGGCGCGACACTCCTGATCACGGCCTGCCAGTCAAACGCAACCATCGATCTTGCTACGGGATTGAGCGGCGCACAAGGCGTGGGGACATGGGCCGATGATGATAATACGGGAGCGCTCTCGGGCGGGATTTTCGATGCATCGGCGGTAGGTCCCGGCACGTACCATTTTACTTATACCGTGGGCGGTGGCGTTTCGCCGTGCCTGTTTGATTCGGCGACCGTGACCGTTGTGGTAGAGCCGCTGGCAAACGCGGGAATGGCCGGCGCAGCGCAAAGCTTCTGTACATCGGCCGGAACGGCAAATCTCGATCTGCTCCTGACCGGCGCGCAACCCGGGGGGACCTGGACCAATGCCAATGGCGATCCCGTCAATGCGATCGTGGATATCACGGGATTTGCAGCCGGTAATTATACCTATACCTATTCGGTCACCAATTCATGCGGTACCGATAGCGAGCCGGTCACCGTAATCATTTTACCCATCCCAAACCTCGCCATACAGAACATCACCCTGGTCACGCCCATCTGCCTCGGAGATAATGCGACCATCACGATTTCCGGTATTGCGGATGGAAATTATACACTTAGCTACAGCCTCTCCGGCGCCAATGTCCTGGGCGGACAACAGGCATCGGTGACGGTAGCGGGCGGTTCGGGTACTTTTTCGATTCCTGCGGCGTCGCTGTCTAACATCGGGACCACGACCATTTCATTTGATGCGATCCTGAATACAAATTCCACGTGTTCCGCCACCCTGACCGGCATCCTGGTGAACGTGGTGGTCAGGCCTATTTCGGATTTGACCGACGCAAACCTTTCTTCATCGGGGGCTTGTCCGGGCGCTCCGGCCACGGTCGCCATTACGGGTGCCGCAATGGCCGACGGGAATTACCAGTTCAATTATTCCATTCCGGGCGCCAACCCTTCCACGGGTACGACCGGTATCGTATCCCTCCTCGGCGGTGCGGGAAGTTTTGTGCTTCCATCGGCACTGTTCCCCGCATCAGGGAATTACACCATTACCGTTACGGGAATCACCAGCCTGTCCGCGGGTTGCGGGAATCCCTTGGAGAATGCTTCAACCAACATCGTGATATACGCGGCACCGGATGTCACGGGCGCGCAGCTTTCGGCCGCCAATTCGTGTTCAGGGCTTGACAATGCGATCCAGATTTCGGGTGCCGGCAATTTGGCCGACGGAACCTTCGACCTGACCTACCAACTCGGGGGCAATGCATCGGGTAGCGCAACCGTTCCCGTCATCTTCACGGGCGGATCGGCCTCGTTCACCATCCCCGCGTCGCAATTGCCCACATCGGGAACGGTAACGGTCACCGTGACGCAACTGCTCACTTCGCCTGGGGCGTGCGGGGCAAACGTGACCGGTTTCAATGTGGCATCGTTCGACATTTCGGAACCGGAAACCCCAATCCTTGCGCCGCAGGGCGATGAATTCTGTGCCGACGACAACCCGACGCTCGCCGATCTTTCGGCCAATATCGAGGGCGGCGGCAATGTGGTCTGGTACGACGCCGCGACGGGCGGAAATGTCCTTCCGGCCTCGACCGCCCTTCAGGACGGCGAATCCTATTTTGCGACGATCAGTTCGGGTGCGGGTTGCGAGAGCCCGGTGAGACTTGAGATTATTGTGGACACGACGGTATGCGAAGAGCAGATCCTGATCCCCGACGGTTTCTCGCCCAACGGCGACAACATCAACGATGCCTTTGAGATTGTCAACATCCGCGAGGTGTATCCCAATTTCAAGATTGAGATCTACAACCGATACGGAAACATCCTGTTCAAGGGCCACGCGAACGTTCCTGACTGGGACGGAACGGCCTCGCAGGGCGGACTAAAGGTTGGCGACGGAGTGGTCCCCACCGGAGTGTATTTCTACATTCTCGAATTCAATGACGGCGTACGCAAGCCGCAACAAGGCAGGCTTTATTTGAGCAGGTAAAATGGCAGCGATGAAAAACAACATACGGTTCCTGGTTCTTGCGCTCTTGGCGTGGACGGCGTCGCTTGCCCAGCAGGACCCGCAGTACACGCACTATATGTACAACATGAGCGTCATCAATCCGGGCTATTCCACCGACACGCCGGGTATCCTCAACATCGGAGGGCTTTACCGGACGCAGTGGGTCGGGGCAGTAGGCGCACCGCAAACGGCCAATTTCTTTGTGCATACGCCGTTGTCCAGAAGGGTGGAGGCCGGCGTTTCGGTGATCAGCGATGAGATCGGCGACGTGGTCCAGGAGCACAACCTGTATGCCGATGCCGCCTACGTGATCCCGGTTTCCGATCGGAACAAACTCTCCTTCGGTATCAAGGCGGGCGCGACGTTCTTCAGCACCGATTTCAACGGGTTCCAGTATTCGGACACCGAACCCGATCCTGCTTTCGCCAACAACATCAACCGCGTATTCCCCAATGTGGGGGCTGGCGCTTTTTTCTTTTCGGACAAGTATTACATCGGGTTTTCGGCGCCCAACCTGCTGCAGACCAAGCACCTGGAACGCAGGGACGCGATTGCCACCATCGGCGTGGAGGCCGTCCACTATTTCCTTACGGGAGGCTACGTTTTCCAACTGAATGACAACCTCAAGTTCAAGCCGGCGTTTATGGCGCGCGGGGTCAAGGGCGCTCCGGCCGCGTTCGATTTTACCGGCAACGTCCTGATTAACGACAAATTCGAGGCGGGCATCGGGTACAGGCTGGACGATTCGGTGGCGGGACTGGTGAACTTTTACCTGACACCGTCGCTTCGCATCGGATATTCATACGATTATACGCTGACCAACCTCGGAAATTTCAATTCCGGGACCCACGAAATATTCGTGTTGTTTGACCTTGACCTGTCCGGGCTTGGCGGCAAGGGTTACGATAAATCGCCGAGATTCTTTTAACATGATGACGATGAGGCCAATTGTGTATGTTTTATTGCTGATGTGTTTTTCCTCTCTCGCGCAAAAGGCCTCGGAGAAGCAGGCGCATTCCCTTTTCGCAAAAAAATCATACGTCAAGGCTGCTGCGATGTACGAACAGCTTAAGCCGACGCAAAAGGTCCTGGCCAACATGGGCGATGCCTACTATTTCAACGGCCAGGCCGACGCAGCGGTAAGGGCGTACGGCCAGCTGTTTTTCAGCTTTAAAGACAGCCTCGATCCCGAATATTCGTTCCGGTATGCGCATGCGCTGATGGGGACCGGTGATTATGCCAAGGCCGACATCGTCATGGGCGAATACCTGAAATTCAACGTCAACACGCCCAAATTCATCGCCAATCTCGCCAACAATGTCCCGCATAACTACACTATCCAGCTGATGGCCAAGAACACGACAAACGGCGATTTCGGGATGGCTTTCTACGGCGACAAGGTAGCGTTCGCGTCCCTTCGGAATGCGGACAATCCCATCTATAACTGGAACGACAGGCCTTACCTGGACCTATTCAGCGCCGTGGTATCCGACAAGGGGCTTCTCACCCGCATCGAACCGTTCCCCGAATCCATCAACACCAAGACGCACGAGAGTTCGCCCACTTTTACGGCCGACGGCAAAGTAATGTACTTCAACCGCACCAATGACAAAAGGGTGGAGGTCGGCGACGAGAAATTCGCCTCGGTCAAGATCTTCCGCGCCGAATACAAGGACGGCGAGTGGACGAACGTCGCCGAGATGCCTTTTTCAAGCGATACCTATTCCACCGAGCACCCGATGCTTACCCGTGACGGCAAGCGCCTTTATTTCTCAAGTGACATGCCCGGCGGACAGGGTTCGTTCGATATTTATTTCGTCGACATCAACGACGACGGGTCATTCGGGGCGGTGACCAATGCCGGAAATACCGTGAATACCAAACACCGCGAACAGTTTCCCTATATTTCCGACGACGGCAACGCGCTGTATTTCGCGAGCGACGGCCATCAGGGAATGGGCGGACTGGACATCTTTGTCAGCCGCATGTACGATGGCCAGTTTGCCATTCCGCTCAACCTGGGCGAGACCATTAATTCGGGGATGGACGATTTCGGTTATATCGTCGACGAAAAAAAGAACAAGGGTTACCTTTCCTCAAACCGAAAGAACGGCGATAACCTCTACAGTTTCACGCGCGAGGAAAATGCGGCCGGTTACTTTGTCGAGGGCGATGTGCGCGACAAGAACACCAAGGACCTTTTGCCGGGCACTACGGTTTCATTATTTGACGAAGAAACCGGGAAACTCCTGGGCCAGGTTGTTGTGGGCGGGCTCGCAGAATACGGTTTCGCAACCCAACCGAACAAAAAGTACCGGATACAGGCGGTCAAGGATTTCTACATTCCGCATAGCGAGGTCTTTACCACCAACGAGGAGGGCAAACTTCGCTACACCATCGAGCTCTTCATGGAATGTTATGACGATGCCGAGGAAATCATCACCCGCCGCCAGGACGGAAAAGTGCAGATCGTGCTCGAGAACATCTACTTTGAATTGGACAAGTGGAACATCAACGACGATGCGGGCCGCGTCCTCAACACGCTCGTCGACATCCTTAAGAAATATCCGGAAATGGAGATCGAGCTCGGCGCCCACACCGATTCGCGCGCTTCCAACATGTACAACCTGCGTCTCTCAAACCGCCGTGCGGCCTCTGCCCTCGAATACCTGGTCAAGAACGGCATCAACCGCAAACGCCTCAAATCCCGTGGCTATGGTGAAACCGTTCCGCTCATCACGTGCGGCACCACCTGCACGGAACAGCAGCATTCAATCAATAGGCGCTGCGAATTTATCATTACGCGCTAATTTTTGCCGCAGTTCTAGGGTCAAAATATGATTGCGTTGCATTTGAAGTTTGCAGCGCTGCGCCGCTGAAATACCTACCGGCCGTTTACTTTTGGCTCGCGCACCAAAAGTAACAAAAGTGCGCAGGCGGCTCTGTCCAAATCTTGATTTCTACGTTGCGCCGCACCCACGCGCCCTAAGCCGCTCGTCGTTCCTTCTCGTCTCTACGGACGCTTACAATGGCCAGCGCTGCGCAGCTTCCGCGAAATCTACGATTCTCCCAGAAGCCGCTGGAGCGGCCGCGTGTCACCCTGATGATTTTCTTATGCTTGTGCCTGGGCTTATTCCCATAATGATCCGCTAAGTCGATAGTCTGTTTTAAATGAGTGGCAGCTTCGCGGCTTGTAGGTTCCTGCGTCAAAAATCAAAGATGGGAGCGGTCAGAAATCCGCGTGTTTGAGCGCCGGCGCCAGCCGTGCGAGTTTCGCGAGATTTCACCGCGGGAATCTTTAGATTTTTAGCAGGGTTCTGCCGCCGCCAAGGCATTTTTGCTTCTTTTGTTGCCAGACAAAAGAAGATCGCCGATAGGCATTCGGCGCCGCAGGCGCCGCAAAAAAAGCAGCGCCGCAGGCTAAAACTTGTTTTCCACTTCCGCTGCCGCCAGCATCAAATAATGCAAATCCGTGTTCTTCACAAAAGGCTTCAACAGTCCGCTGCCCGGTCCGTACATCGCGAGTTCGACGTAGTCAGCGGAGTGGTCCATTGAGATCCAGCCCACCGAGTTGTATTTCTTTTGCATTTCGGCGAAAGCCTTGAAAGGAACCTTACGGTAATTGTAAAGGCCGCCTTCCTCTTTCTCAAGGCCCGAATAATAACCCAAGAGCGTTTTTGCCTCGTCGTCGGTGATGGCGGTGGCTTGCGCATATTCCACAAGCTCGCGCAATTTGGCCGGGGTGAAATCGGGTTTGACCTGGTTGAGGACCCATTCGTTGGTCTGGCGGTATTTTGATACCGAGTCAAAGTTAGAATCGGCATTTTTCCCGTAAATGACTCCGGGGTTTGCATTGCCATGGTCCGTGGTGACGATGACCAGCGTGTTGCCGTCGGCCTTGGCGAAATCCATCGCCACTTTTACCGCATCGTCAAACGCGGCCTGGTCAAAAAGGAGCCCGGCGATGTCGTTGGCGTGTGCGGCCCAGTCCACTTTTCCGCTTTCGACCTGAAGCACAAAACCTTTTGGATGCCTTTTCATGCGGTCGATGGCCTTTTGGGTCATCTGTGCGAGTGTCGGTACCTCCGATTTCAATTTGGCATCGCTCAGATGGTCGGCCGTGTAAGGCAGCCCGTCATCGGCAAAAACGCCTAAAATCGGTTTGTCGTGAGAACTTGACGTCATCTGCGCGGCCGTGCGGGCCACTTGATACCCTTTTTTCGCAAAATCCGAATAAACATCGCGTTTATCCTTGCGCATCGCGGCGTCGAAATACTTGTTTCCGCCGCCCATCATGACGTCAAAACCCAGATCGAGGTATTGAAGCGAGATCTCGTCCTGGCTACCGCGGCTCTTGCTGTTCACACAGAATCCGGCCGGGGTCGCATGGGTGATGGGAACCGTGGTAACGCAACCCGCCATCTTTCCTGCCTTTTTGAACTTTTGCCAAATCGGCAGGTAGAGCTCCCCGTTCGCACCCATATTGAGCGAACCGTTGGGAACCCGGACGCCGCCGCCCCAGGATGAACTTCCCGCCGACGAATCGGTGACGATGGAACTCGCCGATGCGGTATCCATCAGGGCGCGTGATACAAGGTTGTTTCGGTAGAGATCGAGCCAATAACTGCTCCGGCCAAGATGCCGGTTCAGGTAAAGGTCGGTCATGTTGAG
>JAEWCF010000046.1 GCA_023390775.1 Bacteroidota bacterium
GGTTTCAAAACCTTCGGGTTTGCGGGCGGGCGCGAGGATGTTTGGGAAGCCGATGAAACGACCTATTGGGGATCCGAGGACAAATGGTTGGGGGGCGACCTGCGATATTCACGAGGTTCCGAAGGCGTCGCGCCGCACAGCGTGCTTTCGTCTGATGACAATGCCGACGGAAAGATCCATACGCGCGATCTCGAAAAACCGTTGGCCGCGGTACAGATGGGCCTAATCTACGTAAATCCCGAAGGACCGGACGGCAACCCCGACCCGATTTTGGCGGCGAAGGACATCCGCGATACATTCGGAAGAATGGCGATGGACGACGAGGAAACCGTGGCGCTTATTGCGGGCGGGCATTCCTTTGGAAAGACGCACGGCGCCGCGTCCTCGGAACATGTGGGGCTGGAACCCGAAGCCGTTGACATGGACGCGCAGGGATTTGGCTGGCATAACAAGTTTGGTTCGGGCAAGGGGCCGGACACCATCACCAGCGGGCTTGAGGTCACCTGGTCAAGGACGCCCACAAAATGGAGCAACAGTTTCTTTGAAAACCTCTTCAATTTTGAATGGGAGCTCACCAAAAGCCCGGGAGGCGCGCATCAGTGGGTCGCCAAGACCGATGAGCACATCATTCCGGACGCTTACGACAATACCAAAAAGCATAGGCCGACCATGCTGACGACTGACCTGGCCTTGCGTTTCGACCCCGAATATGAAAAGATTTCCAGAAAATTCCTCAATGATTTCGATGCGTTTTCCAATGCGTTCGCGCGGGCCTGGTTCAAACTGACGCACCGCGACATGGGACCGAAATCGCGGTATTTGGGCCCTGAAGTTCCGCAGGAAGATCTTGTGTGGCAAGATCCGTTGCCGGAGGTTGGGGACTATTCACTGAGCCAGTATGACCTTCAGGATCTCAAGAAACACATCCTGGATTCTGGGATTTCTACTGCCGATCTGGTTTTTACGGCCTGGGCATCCGCATCGACTTTTCGTTCAAGTGACAAGCGCGGTGGGGCCAACGGGGCGAGGATCCGGTTGGAGCCGCAACGTAATTGGCCCGCCAACAATCCCGAAAGGATCGGTCGGGTACTCGATAAATTGGAAGCCATCCGCGAGGATTTTTCCAGGACGGGGAAGAAAGTTTCCATTGCCGATTTGATTGTCCTGGCGGGATGCGCGGCCGTTTCAAAGGCCGCTAAGGATGCCGGCGTCGAGGTTAAGGTTCCATTCTCAGGCGGACGGGTGGATGCGTCGCAGGACCAGACCGACGTGGATTCATTTGCTTTCCTCGAGCCGATTGCCGATGGTTTCAGGAATTACCAAAAGGCCGATTTTCCCGTTCCGGCCGAAGCATTGGTGGTGGATAGGGCCGATCTGCTTTCGTTAACTCCCGTAGAGATGACGGTTTTATTGGGCGGCCTCAGGGTTCTGGGCGCCAACCACGACGGATCGGATTATGGGGTTTTGACCAAAAATCCCGGTAAACTGACGCCCGATTTCTTCGTGAACCTGTTGGATATGTCCACCGAGTGGAAGCCGGTTTCGCAAAAAAACGATCGTTATGAAGGCCGCGACAGGAAAACCGGGGCGGTGAAATGGCGCGCAACCCGTGCCGATTTGGTTTTTGGCTCGAACGCCGAATTGCGCGCCATTGCCGAAGTCTACGCCAGCGATGACGCCAAGGAGAAATTTGTCAGGGATTTTGTCGCGGCTTGGGACAAGGTGATGAACCTCGACCGGTTTGATTTGAGATGAGGATATGATTTTAAACGAATGCCCGCGTGAGGGATGGAGGCAGGGTGCCGCGCACCGCCGAGAGCCCGGGCCCGGGAATGTTAGGCGAATGTTTCTTTCGGCTATAATCCAGGGACACGCCCAAATTGCGTAAAAAATTTGGGTAAATCGTGTAAGGAATTTGCTGACGGCACGCTGTAAATTGCAGTATTCCTTTGATGCGAAGATGACGGGTGTCAGTTTCGCCGAGGAGGCTGTAATGGATAGTGTACTTTCCACCCGTTCGTACACGTTGAAGTCCTACGTCGGCGCTTGATAGCGGAAACCGATCAGCAACACGGCAATTTCAAAGGAATGTAAAGGGGCAGGCTTGAGGGTTTGCCCCTTTTTTGATGGTTTTCCCGTAGTTTTTCGCAGGGCGAATTTCCTATCTTCGTCTCAAATGCACTGCCATGATTGAGAAGCTACACCTGCCCAACATTCTTTTCCTCGACATCGAAACGGTACCCTGCCTCGAGAAGTACGACGAGCTCGACGAAGAGTGGAAACTGCTTTGGGAACAGAAGACCCAGTACCAACGCCGCGACGAATACACGCCCGAAGACTTCTACGAACGCGCGGGCATCTGGGCCGAGTTTGGCAAGATCATTTGCATCTCGGCGGGATATATTTGCTTTAAGGGCGATGTGAGGCAGTTTCGCGTGACGTCGTTCATTGGTGATGAGGTGAAGATCCTGCGCGACTTCAGCAATTTGCTCGAGAATCATTTTGGACAGCCGCAACACCTGCTTTGCGGGCACAACGCCAGGGAATTCGATATTCCGTTCATTGCAAGGCGTATGATCGTGAACAATGTCCCGATTCCGCAGAAGCTCAACCTTTTTGGCAAGAAGCCTTGGGAGGTTCCGCATCTGGACACGCTCGAACTCTGGAAATTTGGCGATTACAAGCACTTCACGGCGCTCAAGCTTTTGTGCAAGGTGCTGGGCATCCAGTCACCCAAAGGCGACATCGACGGCAGCCAGGTCGGCCATGTCTATTATGTCGAGAAGGACATCGACCGCATTGTGACCTATTGTGAAAAAGACGTCATCGCGACCGCGCAGGTTTTCCTCAGGCTGAGGCGGGAGGAGTTGCTTGAGGAGGACGAAGTCCTTCACGTCTAGTGTACCAATTAATTAATGTATCAATATACCAATTGCATACCCAACAAGGAATCGGTACATTTTCACATTGAACAATCGCTACATTAAAATAAGCCTTATTTTTACCCAAAACTCTCCTCATGGTCCTCAGCAGGTTTTGGCTCGCGATCTTTATTTCCTCAATCGTTTACATCGTCATCAGTTTTTTGCGTTCGGACGTATATACCGTGGATTTTGTGCTGAACGGGAAAAAGGATGACCCGGTCCTGATCTCGGAGCATTTTCCGGAGAAATTGCCCCAATTCCTTCGCGACAGCATTGCCGAGGCGCCCGAGAACACCTTCGTCATTAACCGAAACACCGCCGATCCCGACACGACCTACGTCTTCAAGAACAAGACGGTCAAGGTTTACAGCGGCGTTCAAAAAACCGATGGGCTCCTTCCCACGGCCAAAAACACCGTAATTGACCTGATTATTCCGCTCATAGCCTACCTCGCTTTCTTTTGCGGGCTCATGCAGTTGCTGATCGACTCGGGCGCGGCCGAGATCCTCGCGCGTAAATTATCTCCCGTGTTTGTCAAGGTCTTCCCGAGCGTTCCCAAAGGGCACGAGTCCATTTCTTACATGACGCTGAACTTTGCCGCGAATTTTTTGGGGCTTGATTCGGCGGCAACGCCATTTGGGCTCAAGGCGATGCAGAGTCTGCAAGAGCTTAATCCGGACAAGGACAAGGCCAGCGACCCGCAGATCATGTTCATGTGTCTGCACGCAGCGGGATTGACATTGATCCCGACTTCTATCATTGGCTACCGCGCAGCCGAGAATGCCGCCAATCCCGCCGACGTCATGCTTCCTTGCATCATCACTTCTTTTATCGGGACGATAGCCGCTTTTATCATCATCGGGATTCGTCAGAAGATCAATTTCAAATCGATGACATTGATTGCCGGGCTGATGGGCGTCATCGGGGCGATCGTGGGCTTGCTGTTTTATGTGAACGGGCTTGATCTGGTGGAAAAGAATTCCTTTACAGGCAATCTTTCGGGACTGATGTTGATCGCGATCATCGCCTTCACGCTGATTTTCTCATGGGTGCATGAGAAGCGGTTTACCGAAAAGAAAACAACGATCTTCGATTCGTTCGTCGTGGGCGCCAACAACGGGCTCAAGACCGGCGTAACGATTTTCCCGTATGTATTGGCGATGCTGGTCGCCATATCGTTTTTCCGCAACAGCGGGCTGTTCGAGATCATCAGCAACGGGATCGCGTTTGCCTTTTCAAATATCGGCGTGTCCAAGGAAATCACCGATTCGCTTCCGGTGGCGTTGCTGCGCCCATTCTCGTCGGGCGGTTCACGGGGCTTCATGATCGACGCGATGCGCACCTTCGGGCCGGATTCGTTTACGGGAAGGCTGGTGGCTATTTTCCAGTGCAGCGCCGAAACGACTTTTTATGTCATCGCCGTTTATTTTGGATCGGTCAATATCAAGAATACGAGGTATACCCTGGCCTCGATGTTACTTGTTGACCTGATCTGCGTCATTACGGCAATTTTCGTAGCGGGATGGTTCTTCAACTAGCATTCAAACTTTTTGTGATGTCCGTTCTCGTGGCCTCCTGTGTGCGAAAGACAGATGCTGCAACGGTTGAGCCTGCCGTGGCGGACTCTCCGGTTTTGGCCGATACGTTCGCGATCCAGGCTCCCCTCGCCGATCGGATTGCCATTTACAATCTCGGAAATCAACTGGCGCCGGATAATACGGGGATTACCAAGTTTCGGATTGAATTTTCACGGGCCGGAAAAGCGTTGAAAGCGTTCAACTATTCGATACCGTTTCAGCGAGAGGCGGGTTCCTGGATGATGTCCAACGAAGTGTTCGCCGATTCGCTTGCCGGAGTAATCGACAGGCGTTTCGTGATCCTCACCAACGGGTTCGAGGCGTGCGGATACCCGCAGTATTCCCTGATGTTTTTTGCGGACGGAAAAATTGAGCTGATTGACCGATGGATCTCTTTCAGCGATGGCGGAATGGGGGATTGGCGCGAATTTTTTCCGATATTTTCGGGCGGTTTGGTCACCGAGTTCCGAAGCAGGAGGGTAAGTGCGGAGCCTGTCGACGGCCCTGCCGGAACCACATTGGTCGAGATTACCTACAGGGATTCGACCCATGTGCAACAAGCCGGTCAAAAATGGGTACCGAACGTAATCACGGTTCCCGATGTCCGCTACCGGACCGAAGTTTTAACCGAGAATGAATATTATCAATAATGGCCAATATTTTCCACATCGACGACAACGCAAGACTGATCCGCAGGATTGAATCGTTAACGCCGGAAACCAAACCGCTTTGGGGAACGATGTCCGTTTCACAAATGCTCGAGCATTGCCATAAACCACTGGACGTTGCCGACGGATCGCTTCCGTTGAAGCGGGGGCTGATCGGGTTTTGTGTTTGGCAAAATCGCAAAAGCCGATTTTTTGAAACGCGACGAATTCAAGAAGAACCTGCCGACAGTGCCAAGTTTCAGGATTCCGCATACTCCCGATTTTAATGAAGCCCGCGAAGGTTTGCTCGAAAGGATAGTGCGGTTCCGGAAAAAGGGGCCGGCCGTGCTCGCGAATAAAAAGCATCCTTTTTTTGGCGATATGAATGACGAGGAGTGGGGCATCCTGCAGTACAAGCACCTGGATCACCACCTGCGCCAGTTCGGGGTTCAGGCGAAGGCCATTTCCGGGATTTCGCCTTCGATGATGAGGTCGGCCTCGGTTGAGGCGATAATGTGTTCGATCGATACACCCGGCGCCCTTTCTAGCAGTTTAAAACCCTTAGGTGCTACCTCCAGGACCGCGAGTTCAGTCACGACTTTCTTGACGCACCCGACGCCTGTCAGCGGAAGCGTGCACCTCTTCAGGATTTTTGATTCGCCCGCCTTGTTGACGTGCATCATCGCAACTATGATGTTTTCGGCCGAGGCAACCAGGTCCATCGCTCCGCCCATTCCCTTGACCATTTTTCCGGGGATTTTCCAATTGGCGATGTCACCGTTCTCGGCCACTTCCATTGCGCCCAAAATGGTCAGGTCCACTTTCTGGCTCCTGATCATCCCAAAACTGAACGCCGAATCAAAAAAACTCGCACCCGGCAATGTCGTAATGGTCTGCTTTCCGGCGTTGATCACGTCGGCGTCTTCCTCGCCCTCAAATGGAAACGGGCCCATGCCCAAAACCCCGTTCTCGCTTTGGAATTCCACCGAAATATCGTTGCGCACGTAATTCGCCACCAAGGTCGGGATCCCGATTCCGAGGTTTACGTAATAGCGGTCTTTGACTTCGAGGGCGATGCGTTGGGCGATGTGTTCCTTTGTTAACATAGTTACAATATACCAATTGATTAATGTGAAAATATACCAATTACCGTAAGGGTGATTTTGAACTGCTAATTATTTTATATAATATTTTACTCAATTCCTCGATTTGACTCATTAAATTTCCAGGTGAAGGATAATGTTCAGATTTTTCGCAGAGCAACAGCCAGTATTTTGTTTCATCCACTTCCTTTCCGGCGATTTTCAATTTATGAATAAAATCGGCGCGGCTTTCGGCATTTTGCGCTTCGTGAATATTGGCTCCTATGCTCGTTCCGCTTTTTAATAATTGATTGGCTATAATAAAACGTTTCTTATTGTATAACTCCTCGCAAAAAGATACAATTACCAACGAAAAAGCCAGTGACTTTTCCAATATGACATTTTGCCGTCCCATTTTTCTTGGAAAGTAAGATGGACGCAATTTATTTTCTTATGGCAAATCCGCCAATTTTCCCAATTGGTATATTTACACATTGAGAAATTTACACATTATTTCTTCCGCACCGTCCTTTGCTCAATCCTCTTCTCAAACTTCTCGCCCTGGAAAATGCGTTGGACCATGATGCCGGGAATGTGGATTTGGTTGGGGTCAAGGGTGCCGACGGGAACCAGCTCCTCCACTTCGGCGATGGTAATCTTGGCGGCGCCGGCCATTGGAGCATTGAAATTGCGCGCGGTGCCTTTGAAAATCAGGTTTCCGGCCTCGTCGCCTTTCCAGGCCTTGACGATGGAGAAATCGGCTTTGTAGGCGTGCTCCAGGATGTGCATCTTGCCGTTGAATTCGCGCGATTCCTTGCCTTCTGCCACCTCGGTACCGTAACCGGCCGGGGTGTAGAACGCGGGGATGCCGGCCTGTGCGGCGCGGCATTTTTCGGCGAGGGTTCCCTGCGGGGTGAGTTCGACTTCGAGTTCGCCGGAGAGCATCTGGCGCTCGAATTCGGCGTTTTCGCCCACGTATGATGAGATCATTTTTTTGATCTGCCGTTTTTGCAGGAGCAGGCCCAGCCCGAAATCATCGACTCCCGCATTGTTTGAGATGCAGGTAAGTCCCGACACGTTCATGTTCACGAGTTGGGCGATGCTGTTCTCGGGGATTCCGCAGAGGCCGAAACCTCCCAGCATAATGGTCATGCCGTCCCGGATTCCCTCAAGCGCCTCGCTTACCGAATTGACTTTCTTATTGATCATAATGTGGCAATTGCTCAGTTGTTGTTCAAAACCCTAGCCCGGATAGCAGCGGCAGCCTTTTGCAAAAAGCTATAGCGGATAGCCGGAAAATGCTCAAAACCTTAAAGTTCGAATTCCTCGGTGCTCTGTTCGACCTCGGTCGAGTCCACGACTTTTGGCGGCGCCCAGCAATCTACCTTGATGGAAAGGTTGGCGGGGCGTTCAAAATCGGCTTTGGAGATGTCGAGATCGGGATCGGCGTAACATTTTTTCATCAGGATTCCCCAAATGGGAAGCGCAGCGGTCGCGCCCTGGCCATAGGTGATGCTCTTGAAGCGCGCCGATCGGTCCTCGTTGCCCACCCATACTCCGGTGGCCAGGTTTGGAACCATGCCCACGAACCAGCCGTCGGATTGGTTCTGCGATGTTCCGGTCTTGCCCGCGATGGGGTTAGTGAAAGCGTACGGATAACCGGTCACGCGGTTATATCCGTGACCTCCGCCCGAAGTACGGAGACGCGCGCCGCTTCCGCTCTCGGTCACGCCCTGAAGGAGTTTGATGACGGCGAAGGCGATGTCGCGGTTGAGGACGTCGTGCGATTCGGGAACGGGTTCATAGATCACAACGCCGTTCTTATCCTCGATGCGCGTGATGAACTGTGGCTTTACGTAAATGCCCTGGTTGGCGAAAGTCGAATAGGCCGCGACCATATCCATAACGGTAATTTCAACGGCTCCGAGGGCGATGGAAGGCTGCTCGGGAATCTCGGAATTGACCCCCAGCTTTCTTGTCAGGTCTACAACCGCTTTTGGCCCAACCTTGTCGATGAGCTTGGCCGAAACGGTGTTGATCGAAAGCGCCAACGCACGCTTAAGCGTTACCATGCCGCGGTATTCGTGGTCGGAGTTGTTGGGAGTCCAGGTTTCGGTCACATTGTGGCGGCCCTTGGGTATCGTGTAGGGCGCATCGATGATCGAGTCGCAGGGCGACATGTTGAGTTGCTCGATGGCCGCAGCGTATACGAAAGGCTTGAAAGTCGAGCCCACCTGCCGCGCACCTTGGCCCCCGTGGTCGTATTGGAATTATTTGTAGTTGATCCCGCCGACCCAAGCCTTCACGTGTCCTGTAGCCGGTTCCATGGACATGACGCCCGTTTGCAGGAAACTCTTGTAATATCGGATGGAATCGCGCGGGGTCATGACCGTATCGCGTTCGCCCTTCCAGGTAAAAACGGTCATGTTGGTCTTGACGTCGAATGACTTGATGATTTCTTCCTCGCTCTTGTCCTGGGCTTCCATCTGGCGCCAGCGCTCGGAACTCTTCATCGCCTGCATCATGATTTTCTTGGTCTCCTCCTCAGAAATCCTGACAAACGGCCTGTTCTTGTTGTCCTTTTGCTGGAAATCGAACTCTTTTTGCAGGTTGGGGATGTGTTGTGCGACGGCTTCTTCGGCGTATTGCTGGATGCGCGAGTCGATGGTTGTGTAGATCTTGAGCCCGTCCTTGTAGATGTCGTATTCCGACCCGTCCGGTTTTGGGTTGTCCTTGGACCATTTCTTCATGTAATCGCGCAGGTATTCGCGGAAGTACGTCGCCGTTCCCTCATTGTGGCTTTCCGGCTGGAAGCGGAGCACAAGCGGTTTGTTTTGGTAAGCCGTCTTTTGTTGCTCGGTCAAAAATCCGTTGCGGTGCATTTGCTTGAGCACGAGGTTCCGACGGTTGAGGGTGCGTTCCGGCCTGCGGATGGGGTTAAAGAGCGACGGATTGTTGAGCATGCCCACGAGCATCGCCGATTCGTCTACCGTAAGCTCGCGCGGTTCCTTGCCAAAATACACTTTAGCTGCGGAGCGGATCCCGACAGCCGTGTTCACGAAATCGGCCTTGTTGAGGTACATCGCGATGATCTCGTTCTTGGTGTACTGCCGTTCGAGGCGCGTGGCGATGATCCATTCCTTGGCTTTTTGCACGATGCGGAACAGGAAAAACCGCGATCCTTCACCGTGAAAAAGCAGTTTGGCGAGCTGCTGCGTGATGGTCGAAGCTCCGCCGCGTGTCCCGAGGCTTACCGCCGCCGTTGTGGTGCGCCTGAAATCGATGCCCGAGTGCTGGTAGAATCGTTCGTCCTCGGTGGCGATCAGGGCGTCGACGAGGTGTTTGGGTAAGTCCGAATATTTGATCGGTGTGCGGTTCTCGTTGTAGAATTTCCCGATGGTTACCCCGTCCGATGAGATGACTTCGGTGGCGAGGTTGGAATCCGGGTTCTCGAGGTCCTCGAACGAAGGCATCGATCCCAGCAGCCCGAAGGAGGCCAGCAGGAAAAACAGCAGCACCCCGCCGAGGCTGTAGAAGAAAATCTTCCAGAATTTGTTCTTGTAATAGCTGATGTCGCGTTGCGCGGTTTTATTGGTCGCCATGTTATTGTGCGTATTCTATTCTGAAGCCAACCTCCGAAATCCCTTTGAGCTCGGGAACCCCCTGAACCTTTCCGGTTTCGCGTACGGCGTGTTTGATATGGACTTTATAATTGCCTTTCTTGAAGCGGACTCTTTCCTTGTAAAACAACTTGCTTTCCTTGATGTCCGAAAATCCGTTGCCCAAAAGGTTGCCCTCTTCGTCGGCCATGACGTATTCAAGCGTATCCACTTTTGAAAGACGGCCCGGATGGTCCATCTGCACGATCAAAAATAGATTGCTGTACGGATAGGCATCGTTGCTGCGGACATTGACAAACAGGTTGTAGGTTTTGGTCGTATCCATTTCGGGAAGATCGAAACTCGCGATCGAATCCTTATGCCACGCGCTCCCAACCGATTTGTACTCGTCAAAAACGCGCTCCTTGTCGCACGATGCGATCAGAACCCCTAAAATGGCCACGGTGAAGAATTTACTGCTTCGGCTCATTTGGATTTCCCGGTTTGTTTCGGTTATCGCGGCGGCGGTCATTTTGGCGCCTTTCGCCGCGTGGACGTTCTCCCTGCGGACGTTCTCCCTGCGGACGCTGGCCTTGGTTTTTGGACGGGTTCCTTTCGCCTTGCGGACGGTCGGGATTGCGGTCTCCCTGAGGCCTTTCCGGGCGTCGCTCTCCCTGCGGCCTGCCCTGGTTGTTTGGTTTTGGACGACGGTCACCCTGAGCGCGGTCACCCTGCGGACGGGACTCGACGGCCACTTTTTCGCCATCGCGCTCTCCCGGTTTTTTCTTTCGGTTGCGTCCGGGCTTGCGGCGCTTGGGCTGATCGAAACGCGTGATGCTTTCCTGGCCCATTGCGTTGTTGAAATCGGCGCGCGGTTCTACCTCGGTTTCGATCACGTAATCCTCGAGCGAGGCAACTTTGCGCTTTTCCTTGTTTTCGGCTATGATTTCGCGTACCTGTTCGATTTTAAGCGTGTGCCAGTTGGCGAAATTATCGGTATATGCAAACCACATCAGGCCCTTGAA
>JAEWCF010000060.1 GCA_023390775.1 Bacteroidota bacterium
ATGCGAGACCATGTTGCGCGCGGTTTCTTCGTAATGCGGATTGACAAAGTAAACCGAAAGTTTGGACAACACACCCGCCATTACCGAATTGGAAGCCGGGATGACATTGTCCTCAAGTTCATAATGCGGCGCGACCAGTTCCTTATCAAGGGACGACGTAAACCTGAAAAATCCGGTCTCGGGATCAAAGAAGTGCGCCAGGGCAAAATCGCAAAGCTGACGTGCCTGCGCGAGCCAATTTTCATCGAGCGTCGCTTGGTAAAGCGCGATGAATGCCAATGCCGTGTGCGCGTAATCCTCAAGATAGCCGTTTATCGATGCACGCCCGTCCTTCCAGGTGCGCAGCAGGTTGCCGTCGGGTTGCCAGAGATGGCGTATGATGAAATTTGCGATTCTCTGCGCGGATTCCAGATATTCGGGCGTTCGTAGCGCCAGGAACGCATCGCAGTAGCCTTTGCACATCATCGCGTTCCAAGAAGTCAGCGACTTGTCGTCAAGGCCGGGACGGCTTCGCTTTTCGCGCGCCCTGAACAGGATTTGTTCCCACTGCGATTTCTTGGATGCGAGCGCTTCGACGGTCATTTCAGCGTCGCGTGCCAGGTCTTCAAGTTCGGCATTTTGGATCAGCACGAAATTGCCCTGCTCCCAATGGCCGAATTCGTTGATGTTGAACAATTTCGCAAAAAAGTCAAAGTCATCGCCCAGCAGTTGCTGCAGTTCAGTTCCGGTCCAGACGTAGTAAGCACCTTCCTCCGAATGGCCTTCCTTGTTTAGGCTGTCGGCATCGAGTGCACTGTAACAGCCCCCGGACGGATTGGTGAGTTCGCGAGAGACGAAACCGAGTGTTTTCTCGATGACTTCGCGGTAAAGAGGATCGCCGTTCTGTTTGTAGGCCTCGGCGTACAGCGAGACGAGCTGTGCATTGTCATACAGCATCTTCTCGAAGTGCGGCACATGCCACTTCATGTCCACCGAATAGCGTGAAAACCCTCCGCCCACCGTGTCGAAAAGCCCGCCCCAGGCCATTCGCCGAAGGGTAAGATGCGCGTGGCCAAGCAGTTGTGCGTCGTAATATTGCGAGCCGTAGCGGAGCATGAAGCCGTAATTGTGCGGCATCATGAACTTGGGAGCCCGCGCATAACCGCCAAACTCGTCGTCGAAGGATTTCTTCCATTTTGCAATCATCGGCTCCAATACCGATTGCTCGAGAACCGCGGGATACCGGAACTCGATCATGCTGATGGCGTGCAATCCCTGTTCGAGTTTGCCGGCGTATTCGAGCATCTTGGGCCGGTCATCCCGGTACATGGCCGCCAATTGTTCCAAGACCTCGATCCATTGGTTTTTTGGGAAATAGGTTCCGCCCCAAACGGGCCTGCCGTCCGGAAGGCAGATCACGTTCATGGGCCAGCCGCCGTGGCTTCCCATGAGTTGGATGGCTTTCATGTAAACCGCATCGACGTCGGGGCGCTCCTCGCGGTCGAGCTTGATGCAGACGAAGTCGCGGTTCATGACCTCGGCGACGTCGTCCTTTTCAAAGCTTTCGTGCTCCATAACGTGGCACCAGTGGCACGCCGAATAGCCGCTGCTGAGCAGAATCAATTTGTCTTGCGCGGCGGCTTCGGAAAGTGCGGCTTCGCCCCACGGTTTCCAGTGCACCGGGTTGTTGGCGTGTTGAAGGAGGTAGGGGCTGGTTTGAGTTTTAAGTTCGTTCATGGTTACGATGCCATAGCCCCGGTAGGAGCGGATATCCTTTTTGTTTTTGGGGCATTTTTACTACCTCAAAGGTCTTAAAGACCTTTGAGGTTCAATTTACGGGATTCCCGCATATTTTGTTAAAAACAAAAAGATATGAGCGGATAACGGGAACCAGCTCCAAAAATTTGCCTTACGGATTGACTGCCTCCACCTTGATCTGCTCGTCGCGCAACATGTCGCGCAACATGTTTTCGATGCCGCTTTTGAGCGTGAAAGTGGAAGACGGACAGCCGTTGCACGCACCCTGCAGGATGACGCGAACCCGTTTTTCATCGGTGTCATAGGAGTCAAAGAGAATGTTTCCGCCATCGGCTGCCACGGCCGGGCGAACGTATTCGTCGAGGATGTTGACTATGCGCTGGGCCGTCGGGTCGAGATCGTCAAAATTGGCGACCTGCTGCTTGGCCTGCGCGGGTTCTTCGGCGAGTTGCTGCTGGTTAATGACGGTTCCGCCGTTGGCGATATAGTCGCGGATGAACGAGCGCATCTCGGTGGAGACATCGTCCCAATTATACAGGTCGTACTTAGTCACCGAAACGTAATTCTCGTCGATGAAAACCTCCTTCACATAGGGGAAATTGAAAAGCTCGCGGGCCAGTGGCGACGCAGCGGTCTGGTCGATGTTCTTGAATTCGGCGGCCGATTTTGTAAGCCGGATGTTGGTGACAAATTTTAATGTCGAGGGATTGGGCGTCACCTCGCCGTAAACCGTCACGGCCTGTGGCTTGGGCTCCTGGATGTCGAGGACTTTGCCGCCGTTGTTTACGAATTCCTCGATCTGTTCGGCGACCTCGTTCTTGACATCGTCCCAATCGACGATGTTGTAGCGTTCGACACCGATGAAATTCTGCGAAATGTAAACCGATTTCACGAACGGAAGGTGAAACAGCTGGCGCGCAAGGGGTGAGGCGCCGGCCTGGTCGATATTGTTAAATTCGTAATCTCGGCTACCGGCGATGAATTCGGGAAATTCAAACTTGATGATGGCCGGATTCGGCGTTTCTTTTATATTGATTTTCAGCATGGACGTAATATTTTTCTGCAAATTTAACAAACATATTTTCGGGCGTTTCCTATATTTGGAGAATTTAGCAATAATTAACAAAGCGCCATTTTTGTTGGGAAGAATTTGGCGGAAACGTTACCTATATGAAAAAAACTCTACTCTCGCTTATCTTCCTGTTTTCGGCCTTTGTTTCCACCGCCCAATTGACCGTGACCAATACGCAGACACCTGCTCAATTGGTGCAAAATGTGTTGCTCGGAAGCGGAATTACCGTCAGTAACGTCAAGTTCAACGGCAGTACGATTTCGGCAAACCAGATCCGTGACCAGGCCGCATTTTTCAATAATGGGAATACGACGAATGTCGGGCTGACCTCCGGAGTGGTGCTTACCACGGGTAAGGCGGTCCTCCCTCCCGGGCCAGGTGTACAGCAACCCCTAATCGGCCCCAACAATTCAGGAGGCGCCACAAATCCAACGGACAATCCTGTTCCAGGAGATCCGGACCTCCAGCTGCTTGCACCGGGCAACTCGATCCAGAATGCGGCCATTCTCGAATTCGATTTTGTGCCGACTGGCGAGGATCTTTCCTTTGAATTCGTCTTTGGTTCCGAAGAATACCCGGAATGGGCAAACTCCTCATTCAATGATGTATTTGGTTTCTTTCTAAGCGGGCCCGGGATTTCAGGGCCATACAGTGGCGGCGCGATCAACCTGGCGATCATACCGGGATCGGGCGGCTTGGCCGTTTCGATCAATAATCTCAACAATGGAAATGCGAACTCGGGACCTTGTGAATTTTGTTCCTTCTATGTCAACAATTCAAGCGGCACGACAATTCAGTTGGATGGCTTCACTACGGTGTTGCCTGCGCTGGGAACCGTTCAGTGTGGTGAAGTTTACCACATCAAACTTGCGATTGCCAATGTAGGGGACAATGCGCTGGATTCGGCGGTTTTCCTTAAAGCGAACAGTTTCAATTCGACACCCGTCGAACTTCCTGATGACTACCTGATTTCCAATGGATTCGCGCCCTGCAGCGGGGCTTCCGAGACCATTTGTACCGGTTTGGGCGATGCGGTCCCACACATCTGGACCCTTGATGGCGTGGTGATTCCCGGTGAGGTGGGCGAGTGCATCGACATTACCCAGCCCGGTGAATATTGCGCAACGGCCTTTCCGTATGGGCCCAACTGTCCGGTCACCGATTGCATTACCTTCGAGTTCCAGCCTCCCTTGCCGGTATTCGATCCCGATGAACTCGTGGAATGCGATGGCGACGGGATCTTCAATCTGTACCAGATGGATGACGACATCCTGAACGGACAGCCCGCCTCGAACTTCAGCGTTTCCTATTATACTTCTTTGGCCGATGCGCAGAATGCGTTCAACCCCATTCCAAACCCTGCCGCCTACAACTGGTCCAATGGAACCACGATATATGTTCTGGTCGAGCAGAGCAGCGGCGCGTGCAGCACCGTGGTTGATTTCACACTGGCCGAAGAGGCGCCCACTGCGACTATTGCCGGCGATGCGTTCATCTGCCAAAACGGAACGCCTCCGGTCATTACATTCACCGGTGCCGATGGATTGCCACCCTATACGTTTACCTATACGATCAATGGCGGAGCGCCGCAGACGGTGACCACGACGGCGACATCGAATACGGCCACGGTCACTGCGCCAACAGCAGTTCAGGGAACTTTTACCTATGAACTGGTAAGCGTTTCAACACCCGGTACTCCACCTTGTGTCAACCCGCAGACGGGCACCGTCATCGTTGAGGTTGGCGACTTGCCCGTGGCCTCGATCTCGGGCGATGCAACGATTTGCTCGGGCGACACGTCGACGATTACTTTCTCCGGTACTCCCGGCGCCGTTGTGACCTATACGGTCGACGGGGTCAACAATACGATTACGCTGAATGCCAGCGGATCGGGAACCGTCACAACTCCGGCGCTCACCGTTACGTCGGTTTATTCGCTGGTGAGCGTTGCCGATGCGGGCGGAAGCTGTTCGCAGAACCAATCCGGCACGGCGACTGTGACGGTCAATCCTTTGCCCACGGCCACGGGCACGGGCACGGCGACTATCTGCCAGAACGGACCTTCGCAGACTATCACCTTTACCGGTGCCAATGGGACCGCGCCGTATACCTTCACCTATACCATCAACGGCGGAACTCCGCAAACAATAAATTCAACAGGCAATACGGCGACCGTCTCGGTGACCACCGCGGTTGTCGGGACTTTCCAGTATGACCTGGTTTCGGTTTCCGATGCCAATTCGTGTTCGCAGAATCAAACCGGATCGGCGACCATTACGGTGGGCCCGCTGCCGACTGCGACGATTTCGGGTACGGTTTCGATCTGCCAGAACGGGCCTCAGCCCACGATCACCTTTACCGGCGCCGACGGAACCGCTCCCTACACTTTCACCTGTAACATCAATGGCGGGGCAAACCAAACGGTAACCTCGGTAGGCAACACCGCCACGGTCCTTGCACCGACAAACGTGGCCGGAGTTTTCAACTACAACCTGGTTTCGGTATCGATCCCCGGCGGATGCCAGCAGAACCAGACCGGAACCGCCACGGTAACGGTAGGGCCGCCACCAACGGCGACCATCTCGGGAACCACGACGCTTTGCCTTAACGATGCCGACGCCACGGTAACCTTCACCGGCGCGGGCGGAACGGCACCTTATATTTTTACCTACACCATCGACGGGGGCGCATCACAGACGGTGACGACAACCTCGGGCGACAGCGCGACGATCACCATCCCGGCCACAAGCGTGGGAACGGTGGATGTGGATCTTGTTTCGGTAGTGGATGATAACGGATGTTCGCAGGCCCAAAGCGGCACGGCGAGCATTACGGTCAAGGCGCTTCCGACGGCGACGATCTCGGGAACCACCACGCTCTGCCAAAACGCGACGGCGCCCGTTGTGACCTTTACCGGTGCGGGGGGAACCGCACCCTACATTTTCACTTACACCATAAACGGGGGAGCTT
>JAEWCF010000086.1 GCA_023390775.1 Bacteroidota bacterium
AACCACTAACCACAAGCCACAAGCCACTAACCACCAGCCACCAGCCACTAACCACAAGGCACCTAAAACTTTTTTCACCCCTCCTGTAACAATTTCCCGCCTCATTCTACTTACTGCCAATCATCAATCATCAATCACATGAAATCAATCGCACTCGCATCCGCCGTGATGCTGGGCTTATGCGCAACTGCGCAGCCCGTAATCCATTCTTCAAACGTAGCGCCGAACTTCGAAGCTGAACTGTACTTCACCGAGATTCCTGCCGGTTTTTCGGTAGGGCCGGCCGGAGCCAACCAGACTTGGGATTTTTCCAGCCTGGGAGAGGGGACGTTCCTGGGGACGCAACAGGCCATCAATGCCGCGACTTCACCCTTCGCCGCCCAATTCCCGCAGGCCAATTACTGTTATACGATGAACAGCGCGTTCGCAGACGCCACAATGTATTTCTACCACAGCCTGACTCCGGCAAAATTTGAGATTTACTCCCTGGGATACGAGGGCGAGGTAGGGGAGGATTACCGTCCCAATCCTCGCACCTATGTCACTTTCCCGTATACCTTCGGGACCGTTTTCAACGACACCTTCCAGCGTGCCACGGATGCCGGGCCCATTTCGCAGACGGTGACCTACGACGCCTATGGGACGCTCGTGATGCCGTTTGGGACTTTTACCAACGTCGTGAGGCAGAAAGTGACATTTGAAGGCAATACGAACTATGCGTGGTTCAACGTGAACCCGTTCTATCCGATACTGCAGACATCGCTCGAAGACGGGATCCTCGGTTTCATTATCGACAATACCGTGCTGGATATTCCGGCTCAGTCAGCGGGGTCTTTCGCCGCGTACCCAAACCCCGTCGGGGAAAGGCTGTCATTCCGGTTTCCCGATGATGTTCAGGGCGTTGTCGAGCTGGACATAACTGATGTCACCGGCAAATCGGTGCGCAGGGCAAATATCTCCCCGGCGGATGTTGCAGTTGACCTCTCCGGATTGCAGGCTGGCGTCTACATGGTCAGGTTGCAGTCGCCGCAGGCAAGCCAGGTTTTGAAGATCGTCAAATCGTAAAGTGTTTTTGGGAATAGTTAGTTAGGAAAGGCCGGGGCATTCGCTCCGGTTTTTTTTATGCCGAAAGGTGCACCATGATTTGTTTGTACAGATCCTCGTCGTGCATGCTGTGGCCGAGTCCCCGCGTTTCGATGAACGTCGCACCCTGCCAGCCGCCGGCAATCTTCCGGCTTTCGTCAAAGGCCACGATCGTATCCTCGAGATCATGTGCGATCACGCCGGGCAATGTAAAGGATTTGGCAAATTTTCCTCCCGAAAAATCTTCCGGGTCGATGGAAAACCGATCGACAAAGTATTGGCCCAGATGAGACAACACGCGAGTGCTCAGGCTCAGCGTCCGGGCATAATTGCCTACCAAAACCGACAGGTCCGACGGCGCTCCCAGCAAGATCATCTTCCTCAAATTGCCGGCGCCGTACTTATATTGGTGATACACACAGGCCGATCCGCCCATCGAATGCCCGATCAAAAAATGCGGCCGGTACTTTTGCACCGCCTTCTCAATGAGTTCCGCGTAGGCCGGCACGTTGAATTCCCTGCCATGGCTCAGTCCGTGCGCCGGGCCGTCGAGCGCGACTACGGTATGGCCTGCCTCCAGGAGATGGGGAAGCATCCGTTCCCAGCGTGCCGCGTTGCTTTCCCAACCGTGGACCAAAAGCGAGACGTGTTCCCCGCCCGGCCAGGTATAGCTCAAATAATCGCCGTTGCCGTCCGAGATCACTTCGCGCCTTGCCTTTTGCAGGATCTCGGGAAGGGAATGAGGTTCCAGCCTGCCTTCGCGGGGTTCGCTGAAAAACCGGTAGGCAAGCCTGGCCGCCATTTTCGGGCGCAAAAGCCCCAGCATGTTGATGTACATGCCCACCGATTTGACGATGATGAATTTGCGAATGCCCATAAAAAAAGGCCCCATGCGGAGCCTGTGTTTAAATTGTCGAGAACAGTTGTTCCATTTTTTGCCTTTCCTCCTCGGCAAGCGAAGAATCCACCAAAATACGGCCCGAATGCTCGTCGGTAATGATCTTCTTCCTCGCCGCAATTTCCACCTGTGTCTGCGGCGGAATGGTGAAGAACGATCCTGCCGATGCGCCCCTTTCGATCGATACGACGGCCAGGCCGTTGCGCACGCTGTTGCGGATGCGGTCGTAGGCGGCCAGGAGCCTGTCCTCGATCATCGCGCGGTATTCCGCCGACTTTTCGCTGAGGAACGCTTCCTCCTTGGCGGTTTCGGCCATGATGTCCTCGAGTTCGGCCTTTTTGTGTTTCAGGTGCGAGGTCTTGGTCTCAAGTTTTTCCTTGGAGTTCGCGATCACTTCCTTCTTGTGCTCGATGGAAGCCTTCATTTCGCGGATCTGCTTTTCGGCAAGCTGGATCTCCAGTTCCTGAAATTCGATTTCCTTGCTCAGGGAATTGAATTCGCGGTTGTTGCGGACGCTTTCCTGCTGCTTTGTATACCGTTTGATCGCTTCCCTGTGGTCCTCGATGGAATTCTTGCGGGCTTTGATGCTGTCTTCGATGACTTCAAGATCGGCCTTGAGCTTGTCAAGGCGCGTGCTGAGTCCGGCCACTTCGTCCTCAAGGTCTTCAACCTCAAGCGGAAGCTCGCCGCGGACATTCCTGATCTCGTCGATACGCGTATCAATCAATTGCAGGTCATATAATGCCCTAAGCTTTTCTTCAACACTCATTTCCTTTGTAGTCGCCATATTTATAAGTACTTAACCGGGTTTGTATTCACTTCAGATAAAACGATTGCAAAATTAGGGATTTTTTTGCTTAGATAATCAACAATGTAGTTTTTTGTGTAGCGCTCGCTTTCGTAATGTCCGATGTCCGCCAACAGGATTTTTCCCTCGGCCTGATAAAAGTCGTGGTACTTGAGATCGGCGGTGAGCAACACGTCGGCGCCTGCTGCTATCGCTGCCCTGATGGCAAAACTCCCCGATCCGCCGAGTACCGCGACGCGTTTGACTTCGCGCCCCGTGAATTCGCTGTGGCGGATCGCTCCGCAACGCATTTTCAGCTTGACCGATTCGAGGAATTCGCGTTCGGGCATCGGCGTTTGGAGTTGGCCGATTTTCCCCGCTCCAATGTTTTGGTGCCTGTTTTCAAGCGGGTAAATTTCGTAGGCGACCTCTTCGTAAATATGGCTGTTGAAGAGCGCTTTTAGGATGGCCTCCTGCTGATGCTTTTTGAACGTCACCTCGATCTTTATTTCATCGCCGATCGTGAGTTCGCCTTTTTTGCCGATGACCGGATTGCTGTCCTCGTTTCCCATGTAGGTGCTGAACCCCCGGGAGTTAAAACTGCAATGGTCATAATTGCCGATTGTCCCCGCGCCTGCCTCGAACAGGGCGTTGCGGACGGCATCTGCATTGTCCGGCACGGTGTAGGTCACGAGCTTGCGGATGAAATTTTCCTTCGGGATGAGGATTTTGGCGTTTTGCAGTGCCAACGCCTCGCAGATGATCTGGTTTACGCCGTCCATGTGGTTGTCCAGGCTTGTGTGTACCGCGTAGATCGCGACCGAATTCCGAATGGCCTTGATCACCGCCCGTTCGACGTAATTTTTTCCCGTCAGGCTCTTGAGCCCTGAAAAGATGATTGGGTGAAAGCTCACTACCATGTTGCAGCCGCTCCGGATTGCCTCGTCGATAACCTCCTCCAGCGCATCGTGGCAAACCAGAATTCCCGTGACCTCATCTTCCGGGCTGCCGCACAAAAGGCCTACATTGTCATATTCCTCGGCGTAAGCTTTTGGAGCCATCTGCTCAAGCACGCCCATAATTTCCTTTACCAGCATATCAGGTTGACCATGGATTTAAAAATTCCTTGATGGCCCATTTCCCGTTTTCAAGGCCGAGTTTCAGGACCGCGCCATTGTTGTGTTCAATGCTCCGGTAGAATACGACCTTGACCAGTGCCGACCTGCCGCCGTCATAAAAAAGCGGTCGGTAGACGATCATCAGCCGTTGGTTGTTGAGGTTGAACCGTTTTTGTTTCTCCTGGTATTGTTCCAGGGAGAGGCAATCGTTGACTTTTGATTTTAGCTGTGCCGAGGCCGGCGATTCCAGAAGGCCTGAGAATTCTTTCGACCAATCTTCCGGACGGTTCTCGGCCGCAACTTTCTGCCGTAACGCCTTGACCTCGGACGCGGGCAACTTCAGCGCATTGACCGTCTCGAATATCTCCTCATTGTTGGCCGGCCTGTCGCAGAATGTGAACAGCAATTGGTTGCGGCCCTTGACGATCGCTTTCTCGTTTTTGTAGTAATGCGAGAGGATGGCGCCAAAAATCTCCGTCTGGTCCTGTGCGGACGCCGGCGACGAGCCAAACACCGCGATGCAGGAAAAGATGCAAAAAACGATTCGCCCAAGCCATCGTGCTACCATGATTCCAAAGATAAAATATTATATTTTCGCAAAATGCCCGTACTGCAAAAATTACTTTATCCGCTTTCGGTCGCCTATGGCCAGATCACCGAATGGAGAAACCGGATGTTCGATAAAGGCATCCTGACATCGCAGTCCTATCCGCTACCCATTATCGCCGTTGGGAACCTCAGTGCGGGTGGAACCGGAAAATCCCCAATGACCGAATACCTCGTGCGGCTTCTGCGCAAACGCTACAAAGTGGCCGTACTCAGCAGGGGTTATGGCAGGCGAACGGGAGGATTCAGGCTGGCGGGTGCCGATGAAAGCGCACGGACGATAGGGGATGAGCCTTACCAATTCCATTTGAAGTTCCCCGATGTGACCATTGCGGTGGACGGCGATCGAAGGCGCGGAATCAAGAACCTGCGGGAGATGGTGCAGCCGGATGTGATCGTCATGGACGATGCTTTCCAGCACCGCTATGTCAAGGCGGGCCTTTACATCCTTCTCACGGCATACGGCGACCTGTTTGTGGACGACAAGATGCTCCCCGAGGGCAACCTCCGCGAACATCCCGACGGCATGCAGCGCGCGTCCATCATCGTCGTTACGAAATGCCCCGCCAATATTTCGATCGAGGAAATGGAGCGCATCCGCATCAGGATCGACCCCAGGCCGCACCAAAAACTTTTCTTTTCCTTCATCGAATATGCGCCCAACCTCACGTCGGCTGCCAACAAAATTCCGGTCGGACAGATGCGGGGCATGGCCAAGACGCTGGTGGCCGGAATCGCGAAGCCCGCACCTTTTTTTGACCATTTGCGGAATGAAAAGGACGTGGTTCGGGAATTTGGCGACCATCACGATTTTTCCCAATCCGATATCCAGGCTCTGCTTTCCGGTCCAATGCCCATCGTCACTACCGAGAAGGATTATGTCCGGCTGAAAGGCTACGTACCCGAAAAGGATCTCTATTATTTGCCGATCCGGCAATCTTTTGTTTCGGGCGGGGAGCGGTTTGACCAGGCAATCCTCGAATTCTGCGCTTCCCAATAAATAGGTATTTATCAGAAAAAAATTATTAAATTTTGGTTAAAGAAAAATAAATTCCTTTTTTTACGGCCAAATCTACTTTTTTATGAAAAAAATTACCTACTTGATGCTCTTTGTTGGCATCCTTTCGGCTGGCTTGCTCGCCCCTTCCTGCAGCAAAAACGATGATGGCGACGGGCCTTCGGGTCCCCAGAACTTTGACGAATTCGAGTTTTCGGGCCTTTTTACGGGCACGCTCACTTCCGGCGGGTCAACGTCCCCCCTTGAAGGTTACGTCACGATCGAAGAGAACGGGGCGACCAACATGGTGTTCCTGACAGGAAGCATGACGGGCACTTCGACCCTGGCGGGCGATGTCTATAATGTGACCGTAACCAGCGCCTCCGGTCCCTTCCAGGACATTTCAAACCTGACCGGGGTCATCGATATCGATGCCCGCACCATTTACCTCACCGGTCAAAATCCGGACGGCACGCCTTTCACCGCGGGCGGAAACGTTCCGCCGGTAACCACTACCGGCAACACCAACCCGGCCGATTACCAGATGTCGGCGGTTGCGTTTTCACACCAGGAGACCTGCGTGGCCTCGATTACCATCAACGGGACGACTATTTCAGGCCTGCAGCACTTCTACCAGGACGGTGGCGTGTGCGACGATCCGCTCCAGTCCCAGATTGTGGTCGATTATGACAACAAAACATCGCAGCTCTTCTGCCAGTCGGGAGTTCTGCAGGGACTTGACGGAAATCCCCTGCCGTTCACGCTCTGTTCGGTCGCGCGTTTCATCCTTGAGAAAAACACCGAGTACACCTATACCGTGAACTGGAGCAATGGCGAGGTCACGACCGGAACCTTCACCTCGCCCGATGGTGGCCGCTGGAAGGGAATCTGCCTCTCAAACAACGGCGCGGAATGCGACGAGAACGGCGGTGGGCTTGCCGGTAGCTCCGGGAACCCAAGGTTTAACCTTTCCTATACGGCCGATGTCGATCTGGACCTCTACGTGGAGACGCCAAACGGGACGCTCATCTATTATGGAAATCCTACCGGCCAAAACGGCCAGCTTGACGTGGACTGTACCTGCGGCGGATGTGAAAACGGGCATGCCGAAAACATTTTCTGGACCAACGGTCCTTCGGGCCAGTACAAATTCTATGTGAACTATTACGGCAGTTGCTCGGGTTCCAACCCCAATGCGGCCTTCACGATCAAAGTGATGAACGGCAGCCAGGTGCTGCAGACCCGAACGGGTACCCTTAGCGAGGGCCAGACCTCACAAACCTGGACCTATATCAAGAACTAATAAAATCAGCGGCAGTCTTTGCCGCTTTTTTTTTATTGTGTTCCTTTGCATGGCATGCCAAAGGGCAAATTGACAATCATGTTTGAAAAAGTTCAGCAAACGGTAAATTACATTAGGGAAAAGATTGGCTTTGAACCGCGTTACGGGGTGATCCTGGGTTCGGGCCTCGGCGGGTTCACCGACGACTTGGAGGTCGAGTACGTAATGCCGTATCAGGAGATCCCAAACTTTCCTGTTTCAACGGTAGAGGGCCACAAGGGCGCGCTGGTCTTTGGGCGTATCGGCGACAGGAAGGTCGTGGCCATGCAGGGCCGTTTCCATTATTACGAAGGATATTCGATGCAGGAGGTAACCTTTCCGGTGCGGGTGATGAAAGGCCTCGGCGTCGAGCGGTTGATCGTGAGCAATGCATCGGGAGGCGTCAATTCCCATTATCGCGTGGGGTCGATTGTCATCATTACCGATCACATCAACCTAATGCCCGAGCATCCGTTGCGCGGAAAGAACGACAACCGGTTCGGGCCGCGTTTTGTCAATATGAGCGAGCCTTACAGCCGCCGCATGATTTCGGCAGCCAAGAACATCGCCTATGAACTCGAGATCGAGGTCAAGGAGGGCGTTTACCTGGGGCTTCAGGGCCCTACGTTTGAAACCCTCGCCGAGTACCGCATGGTCAAGGCATTGGGCGGTGACTGCGTGGGAATGTCGACGGTTCCCGAGGTGATCGTGGCGCGCCACATGGAACTCGAGACTTTCGGAATCTCGGTCATTACCGATATGGGGAACGAGGAAAGCATCGGAACCATAACGCATGCCGAGGTTTTGGAGGCCGCACGTGAAGCCGAGCCACATGTGCGCCGGCTGATCCGCGAACTGATCGCCCGCGATTGATCGTATACCCTTTCTGCAATAGTGCCCGCGTTTATACTAACGTTGCGGAGTCGGTGCCGTTGCCCTGAACAGAATGACCTTACGACGTTTTTACGATTTTTTGGAAAGGACGGCACGCATGCACCCGCGGCGGTCATTGCTGTTGTGTGCGATGGTCTGGAGCGTTTTCTTCGCGGTCTCGATTGGGCTGTATCCGCATTTTGGGACTATCGGTGACGATGTCAGCTATCTGGATTCGGCGCGCATGCTGTATCTCGAGGGAATATTCAGCGATGCAAGGCCGGTCGTGATCTCGGCCGTTTTTGGGTTTCCCTATCTTTGTGGCGCAACCGATGCCACTGTGGTCACCTGGGGACTGGCCTTTAATTACGTTTTATGGCTCGGCAGCGCACTGCTTGTTTTCAATACTGCCTCCCTCATTACTTCGCGCCGCACCGCTTTTTTGGCTGCGCTAGCCTTGCTGTCCTGTGTGGGCGTTTTGGCCAATGCCTTCAATTTTTTATCGGAACCGCTTTACATTTTCCTCAACCTGGCGGCGGTCCGTTGCGCCGCGGGATTTTCAAAAACCGGGAAGCCCTGGTACCTTTCGTTTGCCCTTGCCGCACTGCTCCTCAATGCCTTGGTAAAACCTGTCGCCGTTGCGCTTGCGATCGTCCTGGCCATCGTATACGTTAAACACCTCAAGGCTGCAATCACTAATTGGGGCGCGGCCACCATCGCGCTTGCGGCATTCCTTATCGGTGTGCAGATGAGGCAGATGAAGGCCACCTACGGCGATTACACGCTGAGTTACATCGACGCCATTACCTATTATAATTATTTGGGAGCCCGCGCCGACTGCTACGCGAAGGGAATCCCGTTCATTCCCGGGGAGAACGATCGGGCCAAGCATTTCCAGTCTTTTCCGAGCCACATCCAAAAAAAGATGGCCCAGCGGGACATGGCCGAACAGTTTCGGCACAACACCCTCAACCTCGCCCGGGCGTACGTGTTTTGCCTGCATTCCAACTCATCGAAAGGCAGCTTCATCATCAGCCAGGCCGGCAATCCGGAAGCAACCCTGTACGGCCGATTTTTTAAATTTTGGTGGAAGGCATTATCCAAATTGCAGAACATACTGCTGACGATCGTGGGCGTTGCCTTGTCGGTTCTGGCGTTCGTGCGGCGTTCAAACCCTTTGCAAAGGATGCTTGCCGGATTTACGCTGGCGATCATCGGGATTTCGGCCATGTCCTGCTACCAGACCGACCGCTTCCACATTGCCATTTATCCCCTTGTAATATTGATGGCGGCCACAGAATATCGGGTGTTTGTCGGTTCCGGCCGTAAACCGTAAACCGTAAACCGTAAACTGTCAACTTCGCTTAAATATTCTGCGAAATCACCTTGTAGAAGTTATTGGGGTCGAACGGCTTGGTGATTACATCGTTCATGCCGTAAGACAGGAGCATTTCGCGGTTCTCGTTGAGCGAGATGGCGGTGAGCGCGATGATGCGCGTGTGCGTATCGAAGGTGCGGATGGTTTGGGTGGCGATGGTACCGTTGATCCCCGGAAGGTGCACGTCCATCAGGACAAGGTCGTAATAGTTGTTTTTCACGGCCTCGATGGCGTCCTCGCCGTTGTCGATGATCTCGCAGAGGATCTGCTTGTTCTCGAGCATCTTCTTGGTGATCATCTGGTTGATCTTGTTGTCCTCGACCAGCAGCACTTTTTTATTGACAAAGATTGTCTCGTCATAATCGGTTTCGTTGCCCGCTTCCTGCTGGACATTGGCGCCCACCCTGAAATCCAGCGTGAAATAGAAGGTGGATCCCTTGCCCACCTTGCTCTGCAACTTGATATCGCCGCCTAAAATCTCGGTCAGTTTCTTGACGATGTTCAGGCCAAGCCCCGTTCCCCCGTACTTGCGGTTGATCTCGATGGAACCCTGGGAAAAACTGTCAAAAATGGTCTCCTGCTTATCCTCGGGAATCCCGATGCCCGTGTCGACGATCCTGAAATCGATGGTCGCGGTTTCCTCGTCCTTGGACACGAGTTTGGCCACGACCTTGACCTCGCCGTTCTTGGTGAACTTGAGCGCGTTGTTGATCAGGTTGATAAATATCTGTGAGAGCTTCGTCGGGTCGCCGATGAGCGTGTCGGGAATCTGCTCGTCGATCTCGATGACGTATTTGTTATTGTTCTTTTGCGCCATTTCCCGGAGCGAATTCTGGATGTTTTCCAAAAGCAGCTTCAGGTTGAAATTTATCGCCTCGGCCTGCACGTTGCTGGATTCGATGCGGTTGATCTCGAGGATCTCGTTGATGAACGTCAGCAGATAATTGCCCGAAAACTTCAATGATTCGAGATAGTGCATCTGTGACTTCTTGGGATTTTCCTCGAGCAACAGGTGCGTGATCCCGTTGATTGCGTTGAGCGGCGTGCGAAGCTCATGGCTCACCGTGGAAAGGAATTCGGCGCGGGCCTTGGACGCCTTTTCGGCCTTGTCCTTGGCAATCTGCAGTTCGCTGTTCTTTTCCTTGAGCAAAAGGTTGCTCTGGTTGCGGATGATGTTGTTCTTGTAAAGCGAAAGGCTGAGCAGCGACAGGATCGAGATCAACGCGATGGCCAGGATGCTCACGACCTTCTGGAAGCGGTTCTGGTTTTTCTGGATATCGTTCTCGCGCTCCATCTCCTCGATGCGCTTGAGTTTTTCGTTCTCCTTGAAACGGTTGTAGTCCTCGGCGCCCAGGCGTTCCTTGTTGATGTTCGCGATGCTGTCCTTGAGCTCGATGTGCATCTTGAGGAAATTGAACGAATTCTGGATATCCGACATGTTCTCATACACGTCGCTCATTGCCTTGTAGATGTTGGACCTGAGCTCGATGTTCTTGCCCTGCATGTTGAGCTGCAGCGCACGCCTGAAATAGTTCACCGCAAGATTCTGGCGTTTCTGGGCGGCTTCGATGGTTCCGATGTGGTAGAGGGCGTCGGCCTTGATGTTGTAGGGATCGTCGGGTTTGGCGATGATGGTATTGAAGATCTGCGCCGCGAGCTGGTTCTTACCCTTGGCTTTGTAGACGATGCCCTTCTGGAGGTTCAATAGGACGATCGCGTCCGGCAGGCGGATGGTCTCGTAAATGGTCTTGGCCTTGTCCAGGTTGATCTCGGCCTTGGAATAATTTTCCTTTTCCATGTAGCAGAGACCCAGGTTGTAATAGGCGTAGGCCTGCTCGTCCGACGGTTTGAGCGTATTGTACAGGTCGATGCTCCGGCTGAAATTCTCGATCGCGTCGTCGTACTTCTTAAGTTGGAAATAGAGCGTCCCAAGCGCGGCGGTCGCATTGGCCTCGGCCCGCACATCCTTGATGTCATGTGCGTAATCGATGGCGCGCTGGGTGTATTCGAGCGAATTCTTGAAGTTGTTGATCTTGGCGCTGAAGTTTGCCAATTGGATGTAATAGGCGACACTGTCGATCTTTTCCGCATTGTTGCGTTGGGCGAACGTCAATTGCGCGCACAAAAAGATGAACAGGAGCGTGAACCTCATTTAGCTCGACTTGGTTTTAGAGGGTTTAAAGATAAATAAATTATTTATTATGGACGATGGGAATCAGGTCGATAAGCCTCGATGAATATCCGATTTCGTTGTCATACCAGCCCACGACCTTGACCATCCTGCCGATGACCGATGTCAATTGCGAGTCAAAGAGGCAGCTATGCCTGTTCCCAATCACGTCCACCGATACGATCGGGTCCGCCGTGTAGGCCAGGATGCCCTTCATCTCACTCTGCGAGGCGACCCGGAATGCTTCGTTGATTTCCTCGATCGATACCTCACGCCGGACATAGCAGGTAATATCGGTGAGCGAGCCGTCCGGAACGGGAACACGGATGCCGCCCCCGCCGATCTTGCCTTCCATTTCCGGAAATATGGTGTTGAGCGCCTTGGCCGCGCCGGTGGTTGTCGGGACGATGGATTGCGAGGCCGCCCTCGCCCGCCGAAGGTCGCGGTGCGGCTGGTCGTGAAGGCTTTGGTCGGTGGTGTAGGAGTGGACCGTGGTGATGTAAGCCTGCTCGATGCCGCAAAGCTGGTCGATTATCCTGATCATGGGCGCCGCGTTGTTGGTGGTGCAGCTGGCGTTGGAAACGATGCGCTCCGAACCATCCAAAATGTGCTCGTTGACACCCAATACCACGGTCTTGACCTCGGGAGCCTCCGACGGCGCCGACAAAATCACCTTTTTCGCACCCGAACCCAGATGGGCGGCTATGTCCTCATATGACTTGTACTTTCCCGTGGATTCTATTACCACGTCGATGTTCAGCGATTTCCAATCCAGGTTTGCAATGCTCCGTTCGCTGTAATAACCGACCCGTCTTTCGTTGACCTGCAAAAAATCCGGGCCGTGCGATATGGGTGCGTCCAGGATTCCGTGGATGCTGTCATATTTGAGAAGGTGCGCCATCGTGGCCGGATCGGCGATGTCGTTGATGGCGGCCACCTCGATATCAGTATGATCGAGCAGCAGCCGGAAGAGGTTTCTCCCGATGCGCCCGAACCCGTTGATGGCAATCTTGATCTTACTCATTTGTCAGGAGCCGGTTTTTAAGCCGCGTTAGGGATGGGAACGTAAATCCTTTGCGGCAGCAAAGATTGAAGTGTACAGCCCGGGCCTTCAGGCAACGCCATAGAGGAAATTATAAATTATAAATTACAAATTATAAATTCGGGCCCAATTATTAATTATTACTTATTAATTATTAATTATCAAAGGATGTGTTTTTGCGCATGGTACGAACTCCTCACCAGCGCGCCGCTTTCCACATGGCGGAAGCCCATTTCCTTGCCGGCGACCTCGAATTCCCGGAATTGTTCGGGGGTGATGAATTGCCTGACAGGAAGGTGTTTCTTGCTGGGCTGCAGGTATTGGCCGATGGTGACCACGTCCACGCTGGCATCGCGAAGGTCGCGCATGGTCTGCAAGACTTCGTCGGGCGTTTCGCCGAGCCCAAGCATGATGCCGGACTTGGTGCGGTTGGCTCCGGCCGATTTGAGGTAGCGCAACACTTCGAGGCTGCGGTCATACTTGGCCTGGATGCGGACCTCGCGCGTGAGGCGGCGGACCGTTTCCATGTTGTGCGAAATGACTTCGGGGTTTGCGGCCAGGATCCGGTCCAGCATGCGCTCCTGCCCCTGGAAGTCCGGAATGAGGGTCTCCAGGGTGGTTTCGGGGTTCATGCGGCGGATGGCCTTGATGGTCTCGTACCAAATGATGGATCCCATGTCCTTGAGGTCGTCGCGGTCCACCGAGGTGATCACGGCGTGTTTGATCTTCATGATCTTGATGGAACGGGCAACCTTTTCGGGTTCGTCCCAGTCGACGCTCTCGGGCCTTCCGGTCTTGACCCCGCAAAAGCCGCACGAGCGGGTGCAGATGTTCCCCAGGATCATGAAGGTCGCGGTACCGTCTCCCCAGCACTCGCCCATGTTGGGGCAGCTGCCCGAGGTGCAGATGGTGTTGAGCTTGTACTTGTCCACCAGCCCGCGGAGTTCGGTGTATTTTTGGCCTATCGGAAGCTTTACCTTGAGCCATTTGGGCTTGGCGATGGGCAATGTATTTTCCTGTAGCAGATCCATGATCGTGTATTGAGGTGCAAAGATACGAGATTAATTAGCGAATGGGCTAATTAGCGAATTAGCGAATGTTATAGGAATTGAAAATTTGAAAATTTGAAAATTTGAAAGTTCTCCCATAACTCACAACTCACAACTCAAAACCCATAACCCATAACCCATAACCCATAACCCACAACCCCTCACTCCACAAAGTCCAGCTCCCTGCCGTGGGTCTCGCTTATGGTCGCAGTCGCGTAGATGCCGAGGGCGAAAACAATTGCCCCGACGATGACCGCCGAACCGATCACGCCCGCCGAGGGTTTGAAGAAATCGAATCCCATGAGCATCAGCGGTACGAGCCCGCGGACCATGTTGGGAACGGTGGTGGTGGCCGTGCTGCGGATGTTGGTCCCGAACTGTTCTGCGGCGACGGTGACAAACATCGCCCAATAGCCGGTCCCGCGCCCGAGCCAGGCACAATAGAAGTAGTACGAACTTTCGGTGCTTGCGGCCAGCAGCATTCCCGTGACACCGACGATCGTGAAACCCATCATCAGCAGGATCGCCTTTTTGCGGGACCGGAGCGCCTGGGAGAGGAATCCGCTGGCAAAATCGCCCGCCGAAATGCCCACGTAGGCCCACATGATCGCCTTTCCCGGATCGATCGATGAAATTCCCAGCGCCGGGGCGAACTGGTTTGCCATTACCGCCAGGATCCCGATGCAGAACCACGTCGGCATCCCGATCGCTATGCATTTCAGGTAGCGGGCAAAGCGCTCGCCACTGGTAAAGAAACTGATAAAATTCCCTTTTCTCACGGTGTGGTTGTTCTCGATGTGGCGGTAAAGCCCGCTCTCATAGACGCCGATTCGCAGGAAAAGCAACATCAGACCCAGGCCTCCGCCGATAAAATAAGCGAGTGTCCAACTGTCGGCAAGCTGAACCGTCAATTGTGCAACGACCGCTCCAAGCAACCCGAATCCGGCCACGATCGACGTCCCGATGGCGCGCAGTTCCCGCGGAAGGCTTTCGGCGACCAGGGTGATGCCCGCACCGAGTTCTCCCGCCAGCCCTATTCCCGCCACGAACCGCAGGGCCGCGTAGAGGAAAACCTTATCGGTAAAGGGGATCTGCGGAAGGAATCCGCATGCGATATTGGCAAGGCTGTAGACGATGATGGACCCGAACAAAACCGACAGGCGCCCGCGTTTGTCGCCCAGGACGCCCCAGATGATCCCGCCGAGCAAGAGGCCGCTCATCTGCCAGTTCAGGATCAGGGTACCCGCCGAATCGGCGTCAAGGCCCATATCTTTTAGGCTCGGGACGCGCACGATGCCAAACAGGAGCAGGTCATAGATGTCCACGAAATAGCCCAGCGCAGCCACGATCACGGGAAAACTTAACAACGTCCCGATTTTTGAACGGCGGTCCATGGTCTTTTTTGGCAAATATAGTTTTTACGCCAAGACGCCCACATCCTCGCCAAAAGTGAATTTTGGCGAAATTTTATCAGAAAGCGTTGCTAAAAAGGACAGTCCGCGTGCGATTTGCAATTAATTTTAAGTATTAATCCTAAAAGACACTTATATGAAAAAGTTTGGAATCCTGCTGGGGATGCTGCTGTTTGCGGCCATCGGTACCAGCAATGCGCAGGTAGAAGTGCGCACCACCACGACCACCCTTCCTGACTGGGGCGTTGCAGGGGCAGACAACGCCCGTTATTACTATCTCCCGGACATGGAATCTTTTTACGACGTGCGTTCCGGTGAGTTCGTATATATGAACAACGGTGCGTGGGTCCGTGCAAAAGAAGTACCGACGGCCTATGCAAACGTGGATCTGTGGGATACCTATAAAGTGGTGCTCACCGATGACAAGGAGCCTTTTGCCGACGTGGACAAGATGAAAATCAAATACGCCAAGGGCTATAAGGGCGAGCCGCAAAAGACCGTAAAGATCAAGAAGAGAAAAGACGGAACCTTGAAGATCAAGGAAAAGTCAAATTAAGTCAAGACCCGCAATTTGCGGGTTTTTTATTTTTACTTTGCCCTCAAAACAGAATTTATGGAAGTAAAGGATTCCAACGGAAATATTCTCAAGGACGGAGATTCGGTAACGGTGATCAAGGACCTCAAGGTGCGCGGGTCAAGCGATGTCATCAAACGTGGCACCAAGGTGAACAACATCCGCCTGACCGACGATCCGGCCGAGATCGACTGCCGCGTCAACAAGACCGCGATGGTCCTGCGCACCGAATTCGTCCGCAAGGCCTGATTATTCCCGTGGCTTCACGGTAATGGGCATTGTGTAGGACGTCCTCACCGGTTGCCCCTTGATCATGCCGGGTTCCCATTTCACCTTTAACGATTTCAATACGCGGATCGCTTCCTTTCCGGCCCCGAAACCGGGATCGCGAAGGACTTTGATGTCGCTCAACGATCCGTCGCGTTCGATTACGAACGAAACGAAAACGCGGATGGTCTGGCCCTCGGTTTCCAATGTTCGGAAATTTCGTCCGACAAAACCATAGAAATCGTCGAGGCCTCCGGGAAATGACGGCTGCTTGTCCAACGTTGCCGGGATAACGGGCGATTCCGGAATTTCGGGCAGGGCAGGAACGGGAACGGCTCCCGAGATAGTTCCAGCCGACGTCGAGGCGGTGGTGTTGGTTCCGGCCGGAGATCCCGGATGAGATTCGGCGGGAAGGGGCTGCGGAGCGGGTTCGGGTTCAGGATCCTTGGACGGAACAAAAGTGGGCGCGGCCGACTCTTTCCGGGGTTGGGGAGCCACAGGTTCAGTGAGCAGCGGGATCAATCGCACGGGTCGCAGAACCGGGAATTCCGGTTGGGCGGGCGGCGTGGCCATCGGTTGTGCCGAAATCAGGTTGATCAGGACCAGGATCCCGCAGGCCGAAGCAAGGATCATCAGCCCGTAAAAAAAGGCCGAAAGGGTAGTGCGGGCGCTTTCGCGTCTCAACTGGTACGCGCCGTAGGCCTGATTGCGGCCCTCGAAGACGATGTCGGTCCATCGGCAGCCAAAGATACTAACGGTGTTCATGATTTGATGAATTGGTTAGGTATCAGTGTTGCATGCCGTCGTTTTCTTTCAATAACTCCGGCTTTGGTAAAAAATTGTATAATTTTTAAGAAATATTGCGTCCCTCGATAATGGCCGCAAGCAAATTTTTTGCGCGAAGCAGTTTAACCTTAATGTTGGTGAGGGGCTGGCCAAGGTGATCTGCGATTTCCTGATAACTCAGTTCCTGGAAATACCGAAGCTGGATCACCTCCTGATAATGTGGCTTTAATTGGCGGATGCAGTCCAACAGGCTCGCGAGGTTTTGCTGGCGGATGAGTTCGTCCTCGGCCGAAAGCGTGGTGTCGGCCACATCGTATGCCGGATGGTCATCGTCGCGGTTGAGGTCTACCAAAGGCGAGGCTTTTCTCCTGCGCAACAAGTCAATATGGACATTCTTTGCAATTGCGATCAGCCACGTGTTGAATTGGAATTCGCTTTTATAGGACGAAATCTTGTCAAAGGCCTTGGAAAAGGTCTCGATGGTAATGTCTTCGGCATCGGTCTCGTTTTCGGTCCGGCGCAGCATGAAACCATATACCTCGTTCCAATACGAATCGAGCAGGAATGTGAAGGCCGCCTGGTCGCCCCGTTTGGCCTTTTCTATGTATGAATCTATTTCCAATGCACGGGTTTGGAGAAAATGTTGGCGAAGAAAACGTTGAGTTGGGTAAAGATAAGCACAATTTCCATGACGGGATAGGCGTACATGACGTCCTTTTCACGCAGTTTTCCTGCCGACAGGCCCAGAACCGTCCAGGTCACGATATAACGCCCAAGCACAATCGATCCCACGATGATCCATTGATGCTGGAAGGCCAACAGCACGATGGCCAGGAGCAGGAACAGCAGTTGTGAAACATAGAAAATGCCCAACTGGACCTTGTCGCCCGTTTTGTAATGCCCGGCCGTCGAGACGTGCCGCCGTTTTTGCGTAAACCATTCCTTGAAGGTGGTCTTGGGGTGGGAGTAGGTAAAACTTTCCGGCGAATAGCTGATGGTGGTGTTTTTGCCCGTGGCGGCCTGGTTGATGAAGAGATCGTCGTCCCCCGAACGGATTTTCATATGATCGATAAACCCGTTCACGTTGAAAAATTCCTCGCGCTTATAGGCCAGGTTTCGGCCCACGCCCATGAACGGCCTGCCCGCCTTCGCCCATGAAAAATACTGGACGGCGGTAAGCATCGTCTCAAAGCGGATGATCTTGTTCAGGAACGAGCCCGCGATTTTCTCATACGCTCCATATCCCAGGACGATGGTTTTTTGCATCGTGAACTGCGAAGACATCTCCCGAAGCCAGACGGTGGATGCGGGCCTGCAATCGGCATCGGTGAAAAGGAGGTACTCGTATTTGGCCGCCTTGATCCCAAGGGTAAGCGCAAACTTCTTGTTGCCCCAAAAAGCCTCGTTGTTTTCGACCTTGACGAGTTTAATATTGGGATAATCCTTTTCGAACTGTTCGAAGATTTCAAGGGTTTCGTCGCTTGATGCGTCGTCGATCAGGACAATTTCAAAATGGGGATATTCCTGTGCGGCCAATAGCGGAACGAAATTGCGGACGTTTTCGGCCTCGTTCTTCGCGCAGACGATAATGGAAACCGGAATTTTTTTAGGAGTGTTTTTTTGGGCCTTGGCAAAGCCGAATTTCGAGAAGATGCCCACGTAATAAAAGAGCTGGATGGCAACGATGGCGATAAAAACGTAGAAAGTAATGGTCAGCATATAGGCAAGGCGTTTTGACGGATGCAAAGGTAGTGAATTGCCGTTCATCGAAGGCGTTCAAAACATTGCATCGGTAACTAAAAATCGTTAACCGTCAGGCGCCCCCGTGCCCACCCGGAGCAAAGTTCGGTACCAATTGACCCTATCCCTTACGGTTTTCCCGCACTTCGGTCCCTTCGCATCTCATCTGCCA
>JAEWCF010000089.1 GCA_023390775.1 Bacteroidota bacterium
GCGTTACGCCATCTATTCGGCGGTTCCGGCATCGGCCTTTTCGGCACTGGACCACAACGATTATTACTCGCTGCAGCACGTGGGTTATCTCAGCGGCAACAAGCCCAACCTCCAGCAATGGAAGAACGCGACCGGAAAAGACCAGAATTCGGTGAGCATTGCCCCGCCGTTCGTTTCGGTGAACAATCTGCATATCGACACGGCGTCGGCACTTGATTTTGACGATCTGGGAACCCCGATTTCGTTGATTACAGACGACATCGACCTCGACGCGCGCTCACAAACGCCCGACATCGGTGCCGACGAATTCACCCTTCCGCGCTGCCCGGTGACCACGACCTGGAACGGTTCTTCATGGAGCCACGGTGTACCGATGCTCGATGCCAAGGCAATTATCAACGCCGATTATTCCACCTCATCAGGAAGTTTCAAATGCTGCGAATTCATCGTGAATGCAGGAATTAACGTTACCATCCAGCCAAACGATTACATCGAAGCGCAATACGACATCGCGGTCAACGGCAATATGCTCGTCAAAGATAAGGGTTCGCTGGTCCAGAACGACGACCAGGCTACGCACACGGGCGCCGTGACCATCAAGCGCAAGACCACGCCGCTCAAGCAATACGATTTTACGTACTGGGCTTCTCCGGTTGTAGGCGCCACGCTAAATGTGCTTTCGGCGCCATCGCTCTATTACATGTTCAACCCGGTCGTTAACAATTATGTCCAGCAAACTTCCGCTACCGTAATGGCTCCGGCACGCGGTTATATCGCGAGGGCGCCCTCGAACCTGAGTTATGCGACCCCGCAAATAGTCGAGCGACCTTCAACGGCGTCCCGAACACCGGCGTGGTCACCGTCAACGTCAACAAATCGTCGGGGGCGTTCAACCTGATCGGGAACCCGTTTCCATCGGCCATTGACGCCGACCTCTTCCTCACCGATCCGGACAACGCGCCCTACATCGGCGGGACCATCTACCTCTGGACGCACAACACGGCGATCAGCATGCAGAATTCGGGCAGCAACCTCTACAATTATACCCGCGACGATTACGCCAAATACAATGTGACGGGCGGGGTCAAGACCGCGACGGCCGCGGCAAACAGTGCGGCGGCTCCGGTTGGGAAGATCGCTTCGGGACAGGGATTTTTTATAGAAGCGCTCCAGGACGGCGACCATCCGGTGTCATTCAAAAATTCCATGCGCGCCACCGGGCAATACAGCAACGGACAGTTTTTCAGGAGCGGAAATCCCGTCGATGCGAACAACACCCTTGAGAAGAACCGCATCTGGCTCTCGATTTCAAACGCGCAGCAGGCTTATGACGAAATGCTCGTGGGCTACATCACCGGCGCCACCGACGGGCTTGACCGCGCCTTTGACGGCAAGACTTTCCCTGCGGGCAACGTGGTTGCGATCTACTCGGTTTTGGGCGATTCGAACCTCGCGATCCAGGGACGTGCACTGCCCTTCTCCATCGCCGATGCGGTGCCGATTGGATACTCCACGACCCTTTCGGGAACGTTCGACATCCGCCTGGAACAATTTGACGGTTTCTTTGAAGGACAGGACGTCTACCTTTTTGACAACCAAACCGGCCAATACCACGATTTGCGAAGCGCTCCGTTCTCATTCGTGGCGCAACCCGGAACCGACAACGCCCGTTTTGAACTGCGGTTCACCACGCAAACGCTTTCCAACCCCGATGCACAGCCCGTTGCCGAATCGACCGTGATCCTCGCCAAGTCGCGCAGCATCGCCATCAGGGCGGCCCAACCCTTGAAGACGGTCGAGATCTTTGACATGACAGGAAAAAAATTATGGCATGAAGACGCCAGGGGCGCGATGCTTTGGCGATCCCCGCAGATGCAGACTCCCGGGACGGCCGTGCTTGTCATCGCAACTTTCGAGAGTTCGGCGCTGGTGAGCCGGAAGATCGTGATTCTTGAACCTTAACCCAAAGCCTGCGGAAGCGGGCTTTTTTTATGGCCTCTCGAGCAGGACGCTCACCGCATTGCCGCCAAATCCCACCGAATTCACCAAAACGCTCTTGATCTCGGCCGGGCGTGAAGGAACAGCCAGATACGGAATCCCGATGAAGCGCGAATGCTGCATCATCATTACGGCAAACTCCACCGACAACAGTCCCGATGCGCCAAAAGTATGGCCCATCTTCCATTTGTTGGTAGTAAGCAGCGGAACGTCCTCGCCAAGGACGGCTTTTATTGCGGCCATTTCGGCTTTGTCGCCGGCGATGGTTCCGGGTGCATGCATCACGATCACATCGGGGCGCCTTCCTCCAAGCGCCATTGCCATCGATTTCTGGAAGCAGGTGGCTTGCGCCGAAATTGCCGTCGCGTTGCCGGTGCTTTCGGTGGCATAACCAACCCCGGAAATTACCGCGAGTGCGTTCTCGTCGCTGCCCGGGACCAAGCAGCAGGCCGCGGCTCCCTCGCCAAGAACCATCCCGTTTGACTTCTTGTAAAAATCCATCGCACGGCAGGGAAATTCTCCCCCGGGTTTTGCGTAAATCTTGAGCGCTTTCATCTGTGCGATCGTGAACGGGGTGAGCGGGGCCTCGCTGCCGCCCACCAGGAATTTGTCGGCCATCCCCGATTTTAGCCACGCCACTCCGTTGAGCAGCGCGTGCAGCGAGGTGGAACAGGTGATCGAGTGCGAGATTTCGGGGCCGGAGGACTGCAGGTCCTGGGCCACCCAGGAAGATATGTTGCCTAGAGTCGTGGCGGGGGAAGCCAGGGTGGCCGCCCGTCCGGAGGCCAGGAATTCGGAGTGGTGTTTTTCAAAAAGCGTGGTGGCGCCCCGCGAAGAACCGATGTTGATGCCAAAGTTTGAATCCCAGCCCGCGCGGGCCACCGCGCGGCGCGATGCGGCAAGTGCAAAATGGACAGTGGGATCAAGGTTTTTGAAACGAGAACCGGCCGAGGCCAGTTCGGCAACTTCCTCCCTTGCCGAAGAAGCCAGAGGCGCCCTCCAGTCACCTTCGGCGAAAGCCAGAAAATGACGTTCCTCGAGATACGATTGCCAAACCTGCTCCGGGGAGTTTCCCAGCGGCGAGAGCGATTCTATGGCGGTGATGGAAATTTGCACAACGTGAATTTGCGCAAAATTACGCCAAAGCGGCGGTTTTATTCCACCGTGGAGCGCGTCGGGTCAAAATAACAGGTAATGAGCGACCGCAACGGGCGCTCGCGGCGGATGACGGCCGAAAATTCGTCCCAGGTTTCGCGCGCGATGTACTTTTTGAGCGGCTGGTCTACCGCGGCGACGTCCTGCAGCCTCTCCTCAATGAGCGCGTCCCATTCCCGATGATAATTGACCAGGTCGTCCGGATAGACCACTTTCCTGCGGGTGCCCTCGTCCACGACTTCGAAGGGTTCGGACACATTGAGGTAGCCGTAATCGTCGGTGAGTTGCTCGCCCGGCTGGATGTCGCGCACCGCAATCTCAAAATCATAGGCCGTCGACATGCAAGAAGGATTGAACGAGTGGTTGACGAATTTGGCATTGTCCCAGCAAAGGATCTTGTTGCCGGCGCCATTGGTAAAGCAGTACGTTTCGAGATGTTGCTGCATCATGGGGGAAACCTGCGCGGCCCTTTCAGGCGTGAATACCTGGTCCAGCTCGTCCTGAACCCATGTTATGGTCCCCTTGGGGATCAGTTTCTTGGCCACGACACCGTAGCCTATGATGTCGTTTATGAACCTGAGTTCGGTATCAGGATGGATCATAAAAAAGGATTGCTTTGAAAACTAAAGTTATCCTATTTTTTGTAACGCCATGCGCACGGCTTCATAAATTTTATGCAATTGTGCATCGGTAATGATGTACGGCGGAAGGATGTAGACCGTGCTTCCCGCCGGCCGCAGGATCACGCCCTGCGAAATGAAGAAGTCGTAGAGGCGGTTGCGCAACCCGCCGTAGTATTCCTGTTTGGAATCGGTCACCAGGTCTAGCGCCAGGATGACGCCCAGTGTACGGACCGCTTTCACCCGGGGGTTTTTCTCCAGTTCCGATGCGAATTCGCGGTGATGCCCGGCAATTCGTTCGATGTTTTGCGAGGTTTCGGCGCGCTCGAGAATGTCCAGGCTTGCAAGCGCGGCGGCGCATCCGGTGGGGTTCGCCGTAAAGGTGTGGCCGTGGAACAGCGCCTTGTTGATGTCGTCACTGAAAAATCCGTCGAAGATTTGCTGCGTAAAGGTCGTGATGGCCATGGGGATCGTCCCGCCGGTGAGCGCCTTGGAAAGGCACATCATGTCCGGTTGTCTGGAAAGATAGTCGCAGGCAAATGTTTTTCCCGTCTTCCCGAAGCCGGTCATTACCTCGTCGGCAATGGTGAGCACGTCATGCTGTTCGCAGATTTCGATCAATTTGTCAAGCGCATCCGGCGCGTACATCACCATGCCGGCCGCCCCCAAAACCAATGGTTCGAATATAAACGCGGCCACATCGCCCGGCGCAAGTGCTTTCGCCAACGCGTCGAAGCTTTCCTGCTCACGGCCCGGAACCGGAACGGGGATTCGGCGCACCTCGATGAACATTCCGTTGAAGGCCTGGGTGTAAAGCGAAATCCCGCTGGCGGCCATCGCGGCAAACGTATCGCCGTGGAACGCGTCCTCAAAGGCGACGATCACCGTCCTTTTGATTCCCTTGTTGTACCAGAACTGCAGCGATGACTTGATCGCGACCTCGACCGCGGTGGAGCCGTTGTCGCTGAAGAACAGTTTCTGATGATTGGACGGCAGAATCTTCTTGAGCCGGGTAGCCAATAATGCCGCCGGTTCATGAGTGAAACCGCCAAACAGTACGTGTTCCAGCGTCGTGAGTTGTTTGTGTATGGCGTCGGCGATGTAGCGGTTGGAATGCCCGAAGGGATTCACCCACCATGAGGCGATCGCATCGATGTATTCGGTGCCGTCCTCGCCCCACAACAGCGCGCCTTCGCCTTTGACGATCGCCACGGGCGCGGGTGCGGTCGCGTGTTGGGTGTAAGGATGCCAAAGGTATTGGCGGTCGGCTTTTAAAATATCAAACTTTTCCATCTAACTTTTGCAGGTTGGGTTGGAATTGCGCCGCATACTTGACAATAACTTCCACGTTGATCACGGGTTCGGGCGCTATCCTGCCGATAACGGGAACCGGGAATCGCTCCAGGATGGCCTCTTCGGATGCGGGATTGGCGTCGCCGTTGAAAACGATGCCCGCAGTCTCCAATCCGCGTGCTTTCAGGGCTTCAAGGGTCAGTAGCGTATGGCTGATGCTTCCCAGGTAATGGCGGGAAACGACGATGACTTTATAATCAGTCTTAATCAAATCGGCAATGGTCTCTTTTTCATTGAGCGGCACCAACAGGCCGCCCGCGCCCTCGATTACCAAATGATTTTCGGTGTGGGGCTCGGCGATCCGGTCAAGTAAAATCTTGACGCCATCGAGCTTGGCGGCCAAGTGAGGCGATGCCGGGGTATTGAGGCGATAGGCTTCGGGAAAAACGGTGAGGCCGTCGGTCCATGTTTTGACCTTGATGCTGTCGGATTGATGCAGGTCTCCTGCCTGGACGGGCTTCCAATAGTCGGCACGCAAGGCCTGCGCGATGATCGCCGAAGCGACGGTTTTGCCCACGTCGGTAGAAATTCCGGTAACGAATATTTTCATACCGCAAAGATACTGGAGCAACACGAACATGCGGCCACGTGGGAAAATATTGCTAAATTTAGTTCAAAACCTGCGTATGGTCATCACCAAGGTTCCCAATTACATCAAGGCAGTCTACATTTCGCTGCTGATCATCATCGTGATTTTTGTGATGATCATGGGCAAGAGCATTTTTGTGCCGTTGCTGCTCTCAGCCTACACGGCCATGCTGATGACGGGCTTTTGCAACCGGTTGGAGCGGTTCAACATTCCCCGTTCCCTTAGCGCCGCCATTGCCATCCTGCTTTTTTTGGGCATCCTGACGGGAATCGTCATCCTTGTCGTGACGCAAATCCAAAGTTTTATGGCCGATGTGGAAGCGCACGCCGAGGCCGACCTGAACCGGTTTGCGATGCGGACCAATAACTGGGTCAAAAACGCGATTGGCTATGATATGGGCATGGGCTACGGATTTAAGATCGAGAACGTGCTGGCCCTGATCCAGTCGGGGCGCGCCAACATGTCCGAACTGCTCAAGATCACCATCAACACCGCGAGTAACATATTGCTTCTGCCCGTTTTCATCTTTTTCCTGCTGATCTACCGCGACCACTTTGCGCAATTCATCATGCGCGTGTTCGCCCGACAAAAAAACAAGGTGTTGATGGACCACGTAATTTCAATCAGGGAAATCGTGCACTCGTACCTTATGGGCGCCGGCAAGGTCATGCTGATTTTAGGGATTGCCAACAGCGCCGTCCTGCTGATGCTGGGAATCAAACACGCGATCTTCTTCGGGATGCTGGCGGGTATGCTCAACATCATCCCCTATCTTGGCCCGCTCATGGGCGGCATACTGCCTTTCCTGTACGCGTTGCTCACCAAGGACAGCCTTTTCTATCCGGTCGCGGTTGCCGTCTCCTTCACGCTGATCCAGTTTCTCGAGGCGACTTTCCTCACGCCGAGGATCACCGGTGCCAACGTGTCGCTGAACGCATTCATCACCTTTGTGGGATTGCTGGTAGGCGGGGCGATTTGGGGAATTCCCGGCATGATCCTCATCATCCCGACGCTCGCCATCCTTAAAAAATTATTTGAGCTGAGTGCCGATACCGAACCGTATGCCTATCTGTTTGGCGAGGAAGACACGAGGTGGTTCAGGCGGAAGAAGAAGGAATAGACCCAAATTAAAAATTATAAATTATAAATTATAAATTAGGGTGAGCGGAACTAACCGGCTGTCAGAGTAATAATGATTTTGTATTGGCCGGCAATGCAAACAATTGCCCGCATCCGTTGCAACGGTATTTGTGCCGAAGGATGGGAAACAACCCGGCCAGGGAAACGAGTGCAAATTTAATGGCCGATGCAACGCTGTCCACCGAGGTCACCATTTCCACCGAATCCGAACCGCATTTCGGGCACGTAATGTGGCTACCATCCTCGGCGGTTGAAAAAGGCTCCACATCTCCCAGGATTTCGAGCGCACGACCACCGTCGGGTGTGCGGACCATTAATTTGACCCCACCAATCGCCTGGCTCATCAGCGGGTCCGAATCGATGGTGATATCGTCCCGAAGAAACGCCTCAATCCCCGCATCTTCCAACCTGGCCCGATTCAAATGGGCCTCCACCGAATAAGGGTAACTTGCTATCTGGGTAAATTCGGGGGTCATGCAAATAGGTTTTTAGTGAGTTTTTCCAGTACCGACGTGATCTGCTCCGGCGTGTTGAAAGCGTGGATGCAAAAGCGAAGTCGTTCCTGCCTCTGCGGAACCGTGGGAGAAAGGATGGGCCTGACATCAAAGCCGGCATCCCCTAGCTGTTTGGCGATAGACCTTACCTTTTCGTTACCCGGAATGATGGCCGATGCGATTGCCGATTTCCCGCCGACAAATATCCCATTCAGTCCCATCGATGTTTTTTCCCGTGAAAAATGAAGGATATTGTCCCGAAGTTTTTCGATGGTGCCATCCGCACTTTCAAGGGCCTGATAGCTGGCGATGACCGCCGCGAGGCTATGTGGCGGAAGCCCGGTCGTATAGATGAAACTGCGGGCAAAGTTTACGAGGTAATCGTTCAGGCCGGCCGGTCCCAATACGGCAGCGCCGTGGCACCCCAACGCCTTGCCGAAAGTCACGACCCTTGCAAATACCCTCTCCTGCAACCGATGTTCCTGCACAAGCCCCGAACCCCGGTCCCCAAAAACCCCCACTGCGTGAGCCTCGTCGATGATGGCATGCGCACCGAATTTCTCGCAGAGTTCGACAAGGCGGACAAGCGCAGGCGAGTCTCCGTCCATCGAGAAAACCGATTCGGTGGCGACATAGACCGTATTGTCCCGATAGGTTTCAAG
>JAEWCF010000050.1 GCA_023390775.1 Bacteroidota bacterium
ACCTGGGCGTGCTTTCGGTTGAAAAACGCGACGCCATTGCCGCCGTTTGCGACGAAATCCTTGCCGGCAAGCTCGAAGGCGAATTCCCCCTTGTGATCTGGCAAACGGGATCGGGGACCCAGAGCAACATGAACGTCAACGAGGTCATTGCCAACCGCGCGCAGGTACTGGCCGGGGGCAAGATTGGCGAAGGCGAGCCCGTGCTCAAGGCCAACGACGACGTCAACAAAAGCCAATCGTCCAACGATACCTTCCCTACCGGCATGCACATCGCGGCCTATAAGGCTGTCGTGGAAATCACGATTCCGGGCGTGGAAAAGCTTCGCGACACCCTCGCGGCCAAATCGCGCGAATTCATGGATGTGGTCAAGATCGGGCGCACGCATTTGATGGATGCCACTCCCCTGACCCTCGGACAGGAGATTTCGGGATATGCCGCGCAACTCGATTACGGCTTGAACGCGCTTCGCAATACCCTGGACCATCTCTCAGAACTCGCGCTCGGCGGAACCGCCGTTGGAACCGGGCTCAATGCGCCGGAGGGCTACGACGTCAAGGTCGCCCAATACATCGCCGACTTCACGGGGCATCCGTTCAGGACGGCGCCCAATAAATTCGAGGCGCTGGCCTCGCATGATGCGATCGTCGAGGCGCACGGCGCCTTGAAGCAACTCGCCGTGGCGCTCAACAAGATTGCCAACGACATCCGGATGCTGGCCTCGGGTCCGCGCTCGGGAATAGGTGAGATCCTGATCCCCGAAAATGAGCCGGGATCGTCAATCATGCCGGGCAAGGTCAACCCTACCCAGTGCGAGGCGCTCACGATGGTATGCGCGCAGGTCATGGGCAACGATGTCGCCATTTCGGTGGGCGGGATGCAGGGCCATTACGAACTTAACGTCTTCAAGCCCGTCATGGCCGCGAACTTCCTGCAATCGGCGAGGCTCTTGGGCGATGCGTGCGTTTCCTTTGAAGAGCATTGCGCCTCCGGAATCGAGCCCAACCACAAACGCATCAAGGAACTGGTGGACAACTCGCTCATGCTGGTGACGGCGCTCAACACTAAAATCGGGTACTACAAGGCGGCCGAGATCGCCCAAACCGCGCACAAGAACGGCACGACCTTGAAAGATGAGGCGGTTCGACTGGGGTATGTGACGCCGGAGGATTTTGACGCGTGGGTCAAGCCGGATGAAATGGTGGGAAGCCTGAAGGTTAATTAGCCAATTTGAAAATTTGAAAATATGAAAATGTAGCTTCGTCCAGTTCGTCCCTTTGCCTGTCGAGGGGCAACTGAACCGCTCCTCAATTGCCACAAAAAAAACGTGAATCGGGCCCCCCATGTTCACGTTTTTTAATTATTAATTATTACTTATTAATTGAACTCCTCGTATTTCGCGCGGACAAAGCAAAACACCCCGTAGCAGAAAAGCCCGAGCGCCATCATGGCCATCAATAGGGTTCCGTATTCGGTTTGGCGCAAATAGCCAAAGGCTTCTGGCGTGCTGCCCGCTTCTGAGGAATTGCTGTCCATGGCCGCCCGGAAAAACAAATACGCCACCAATAGCCACACGGCGCCGCGTGCGACGTATCCCACTTTTCCAGCGAGTAAAAGTTTGTCGCCGTGCGGGCCGGCGTTGGAAACGTGTTTCCTGTATTTTTCGGATAGTCCGTAATAGATTTGATATATCCCGATGGCAAGGATCACGACAGCCAGAAGCCCCAGGAGCAGTTGGCCGGAATCGGCGGACAGTACCTCCGACGCCACTTCCTTGTTGGTTTGGCCCCCGTCCTGTTTTTTGGTAAACAGCATCTTGATTACCTGGTAGGTCAATGCGCTGTAGGCAAGGCCGCTGAAAAAGTACCGCGCGCGCTTGGCCATCTTGTCATTTTCCCCCGAAGGCCTGAACGCCTGGATCATTCGCCAGATCACATAACAGATGAGGCCGAGCGCGATGGCGCCCAAAAGGATCTTCCCGCCGGACTGGTCTTCCAGAAAGGAAAAAACGCCCGTTGTTCCCGCATCCTTCGCCGATTTGCCGTTTAGTTTGAAGGCGGCCATCATGGCCACGATACCCATTAAACTGTAAACGATACCCTTGGCGGTCAATCCCACCCGGGCGATCGTACCGATGTTGCTTGATTCCATATTGCTTTTTCTTAAAGTTAAGCATAATATTTTTTCAAAACAACCGCGCGAGGGATGGAAGCGAAAATCCTTTTTTGGCAGCAAGGGGCCAATTAATAAATCTTAAGCCCTTCGCCAAAAAAGATTGCAGCGGACAGCCCGGCCAGAAGGGCGCGCCCAAAAAACAAAAAACCCCGCAATTCGCGGGGCCTTTTAACTAACTCAAAACAGCTTATTGATTGATAAGTGCGCTGTCAAGGGTGACAACGGTGTTTCCATTCGCGGTCTGGAAGCTGGTTTGCGTGATCTGGAGATCCTCCTGCAGGCCGTATTGTGAAAGGTCCACCACCTGCGATCCCGAATTGTTGGCCGAATACTGCGGCAACTCGATCACCATGGTCACGGGTTCAAAACCCGGAATTTCATTGTAGCTGAAGCGAACTTTCAGGTAACGCCAGTTGGCAAACTTCACGGGGCTCACGCCCGGGGCGATGTACTGCCCGAAAGTGCTGTTGGTCTGTGCGGCCGGGTAGGCAAACGACGGGCCCTGGTTGTAGCTGACATACCACGGGTTGATCCGGAATTCCGGGCTGGAAGCCTGCACGAAATTTTTGTGCGTGGCTTCGGCGTTGGCGGGCATCGAGAATTTTCCCGTGATCCGGATCTGGGAATTGGCTGTCAGGTTGTTTTCGGCTCCGTAACAAACGATTTCGCCCGAAAGCTGCAATTCGCTTTGATTGTTGATGCGCAGGCTGTGTCCGCTGACGGGAGCGACGCGTGCAGAATCGGATACCGTGTCAGGTGCATCGCTTTCACACGATTGGAAGATCAGGGCAAAAAGGGCAATTGAGCACAAGTAGAGATTTTTCATTTTTCGGAATTTAGATTTGGGTATGATTTCCGGGTCAAATGTATACTTTACTCACGATTAAAAGCAAATAAAATCGATGAAATACACTTTTACAAAGATTATTAATGTAAATATCTTACAATTCGCATTGAGTCAGTTTGATTTTCTAAATTTTTAAAAATGCAATCAATCGGATGAACAACATATCCAAATTGCATTATTGGCAAATATCAGGTAGTGGGTTGTGGGTTATGGGTTGTCGGTCAATTAAGGTACCTCTAGTTAGCAGGAATAGGAAAGCAGTCAGCAGTCAGCGGTTCAATAGTCGGCAACCGTTAGCCAGTAGTAGTACTAGGTAATCAGGACTCAGTGCTCAGTGCTCAGTGCTCAGTGCTCATAACTCATAACTCATAACCCATCACTCAAACAAGATATAACTACTGTTTTAAAATTCTGAGTGAATGCACCGCATCGGGAGTTGCGACCCGCGCAAAGTATACGCCCGCCGGAAGCCCGAGGCCGTCAAGCTTTCTTCCGCTATTCATTTTGACCCGTTTACCCATCACATCGTAAATTTCTACCGACAGCACGTCGCCGGCAAATTCCACCACATCGATGAAAGGGTTTGGAGAAGCGTAAATGGGGAGTGTGGTTTGGTTCGAGGGCAGCGAAAGGCCCGCAGGCAATATGGACATTAAGAAAGAGGCGTAGCTGGAGAAACTGCCCGATAGCATCACGGGCGAACCTCCCGGATTGAAATCCATCGAGCCCTGGAATCGGCCGCCGACGATAACCTCATTGAACGGATTAACCGCGATGGTACGGCCTTCGGCATTCAGGTTGGTGGAAACCGGACCGTAGGATTTTGCCCAGCCGAAAGCACCGTCCGCATCCAGCATAAGGTTGAAGGCCTGGTATCCCCCGCCGTTGGCGACAAGGTTAAATACATTTTCTGAAGGATCGGCGTCCATGTGCGAGACGTAGTGGCCCGTCGCGTAAATATTTCCCTGGGCATCGGTGGCAAGGTCGAACACCTTTTCGCTGTAGTTGATGGTAAAATCGGGCGACATCGCGCCGATGGTTTTGGCCCATACGAACTCCCCCTCGGCATTTAGCTTGAGGAAGAATGCCGATGCTATTCCCACGCTCTCCATTTCAAATGAGGCGTCGGGACTCGGGTCGAAATCCCCGATAACCCTAAACGAGCCCGAAGCGATCACATGGCCCTGATTGTCAAAGGTAACAGCGTGGCCGCTTTCGGCATTTGTAGATGCCGGCCTGCCAAAGGTATGTGCCCACTGCAAATTGAGTGCAGTATCGTATATTGCTATAAATATGTCCTCGCCATTGCTCTGCGAGGTATGGCTGAGCACCGTCGCGGACGGATCGAAATCAACCGTTCCCCGATAGCCTCCGGTCACCGCCACATTGCCCGCGGCATCCACGTCCATGTCGCGGATGTAATCGTCATAAGCGGTCGAACCTACCTGGATGGCATTCTGGAAAACGCCGTTGTTGTCGTACTTGATCACGTATCCGTCATATTTAGCCGGATCGGTAACAAGGGTTACACTTGTCGCTCCGGTAAACGTCATCTGGTAATTGAAATAGCCTGCGAGATAGACATTTCCAACCGCGTCGGTCTTGATCTGTCGGTTCCACATTGAGCCAAATGGCGCACCATGAGATTTTGCCCAAACCAGGTTGCCCGAGTTGGTGTACTTGCTGATGAAGTTCCCGGTGGATGAACCGGCGGATGGCGGCGGTAAGAAGAGCGTGCCCGGTCCCGGGTCCATATCGGTCATGTTCGTATAGATTCCGGCAACAAAGACATTGCCGTCGGCATCCAGCGCGATGGTGGGCGTGGTTTCCTCGAGGGCATCATAACCGTCGGCACCTCCGACGATCCTGGCCCAGACGAGTTGGCCGTCGCGGTTGAGTTTGACGCAATACATATCGCCCTGATTGGGGTTGGACTCGTTCAGATAAAAGAATCCCGGTCCCGGATCGAAATCCACCGATGAATGGAAAATCCCCACCGCATAGACGTTTCCGGCCGCATCGGTCACCACATTGCTGCACAACTCATTCGCCGATCCGCTGAATTTTGCCGCCCAATTGAGCGATTGCCCGTATGTTGAAAGGGTGACGAGCAGGGAAAGTAATATTGTCTTCATGATAAAAATTGAATGGCAAAGGTAATGTTTTGGGTTTTAAGTTTTGGGTTATGAGTGGTGGGTTAAAGCTTAAGGTCTGCTGTAATGGGTCTTTATAGCGCTACTCACTAC
>JAEWCF010000048.1 GCA_023390775.1 Bacteroidota bacterium
CATCAACGCCCAGCCCGATGCGGGTGACGACGGCGATGTGACCATCTGCGATTCGTCAACCGATCTTATCGATCTTTACGATCTGATCGACGGCGAGGACATGGGCGGTACCTGGACCCGGACTTCCGGATCCGGCGGAACCTTTGATGCCGCTGCCGGAACCTTCCTTCCTGCGCCGGGTGCGACCACGTCGACTTTCACCTACATGCTGGATGCCGATGCACCATGTGTTGATGATTCTGCTATCGCCACCATCAACATCACGCCACTTCCAACAGCCATGATCAGCTATGCTGGACCTTACTGCAACACGCTGGCAGGCTCGCAGATGGTAATGTTGAGCGGAACCGGTGCCTATGAAGGCGGAACATTCAGTGCCGATCCCGGCCTGATCATCGATCCGGTTACGGGCACGATTACAGCTTTGGGCAGTGAGGGCGGAACCTATACCGTCACCTACACCATTCCGGCTTCGGGCGGGTGCCCGGCGGTAGTGGCGACCACAACGGTCACTATCGAAACCTGTAATAATGAAGGCTGTACCCTCGGATACTGGAAAAACCACACCAACCGCTGGTGCCCGGCCTATACGCCAACCATGCTTTACGGAAGCGTATTTGCCAACGCACCTTCCCAGCTGGCCAACAAAACGTTGTTGCAGGTGCTGAATTTGGGCGGAGGCGGAATCTACAATCTTGGACGCCAAAGCGTTGCGGCATTGCTGAACGCCTGCCACGAGGATGTGGATTATCCCGATCCGTATTCAAACAGCCCGCAAGCGGTTATCGATGCGGTGAACGCGGCGTTTGTTGCGGGTGGATCCGCTCCGGGAATGCTGGCCACTGCGCTTGACCAACTCAACAACTCCGGTTGTCCGTTGGGCGGAACAAAAGCCACCAAGCGAGATGGTGTTGCCGACTTTGGCGTATCGCCGGTACCGTTCAGGGACAACATCACGATCAGTTATGATTATGATTACGAGACCGATGTCAAGGTAGAATTCTTCGATTCGCGCGGAAGGCTTATCGCCACTTTCGATAATGTCAACCATCGCGGCGAGAAACAGGCAACGATCGACACTTCGGGCTTCGCAAGGGGAGACGGGCAATTGTTCTTTGTTCGTGTGACCACCAACCGTGGTTTCTCAATGAAGAAAATTATTTCGGAACCGTAAATTTTGGGTTAATTGAAGAAGGCCGGTTTCGTACCGGCCTTTTTTTATATATAGCGGATGTAATCGCCGTATTCTTCAAAAAAAGCCTCGAAGAGCGACATCCTTTCTGCGAAAAAATCGAAGATGGCGTTCCACGAATTTCTGTTGCCCAAGGCAGGCCCCATCTGCGTAACCGAGATCCGGCTTATGACTTTCCCGGTATCCAGGGTCAGGTCCCGCTCGTAAACCAGGTCGGGAATAAAATCAGTTTCGAGAATCTCGCGAAGGGTCACGACTTTCTCATAATAGGCGTGGCGCTTTTCAGTGTCCCGGTGTTCAATGTCGAGCATGACCGATTGCACCTTGCCCTCGGCGTGGAACTTAAAGGAGAAATCCTTGATTTTGGTGTCATACAGCAACCATTTTCGCGGATAGGCTTCGGCGAATGCGATCCAGAATTCGCGTTTAAGCTGCTGCATTTCGGCTTTGCTGTACATAAAATTGTGCTCCCGAAGGTTGATGGTTATCTTTGAGGAATGAAATTCGAAACTTTTTTGGCCCTCTCGCCAAAGTTAGCGAATCCGGCCTTGCCGGGAGAGGAATCGCATTTGAAAATGGCCCCACCGGAGAGACGGGAACTTATGCGGCAAATCGATCCGGTGTCGTTCAATCCAAAAAGGGCTGCGGTACTGGCACTCATTTACCCGATTAGCGATTGGGCGCATCTGGCTCTCATCCGCAGGAATACCTACACGGGCGTCCATTCGGCGCAGATTGGCTTCCCGGGTGGCAAGATCGAGCGGGACGACGCTTCCGCCTTGCACGCGGCGCTTCGGGAAACCGAGGAGGAAATCGGCGTGGATCGCGGAAAGATTGAGGTATTGTCGGCGTTGAGCCCCGTTTACATTCCGCCGAGCAACTTTTGCGTATCGCCGTTTTTGGGCTTCGCGCGCACAACTCCGGCCTTCATCCCGGATCCTCGGGAAGTTTCGGAAATCATCCAGATTCCGATTTCCTCGTTGCTTGACGAAGGATCGGTCCGCATCAAGACGATGCCCACTTCGTATTCGGAATCCATTGCCGTTCCGTGCTTTTCAATCCACGGACACGATATCTGGGGCGCGACAGCCATGATGCTCAGCGAGTTGAAGGATGTGTTAAAAAACCATTAACCACCCTGTGTTTTCGTATGTTTGCCACGCATTTTCAAACAATAGGATGGGTCTTTTCAGGAAAAATCCCTTTGGGCATCTGCTCTTTGTCAAACGCGCGCTGATACTTGTCTTCGGGGCCTTGACACACCGTCGTTACCGGGGATTCAATGAACTGCAGATCGAGGGTTCGGAAATCATCAAGGAACTTCCTGACCATAATGTCCTGTTCATTTCCAATCACCAGACCTATTTTGCCGATGTGGTCGCGATGTTCCATGTGTTCAACGCCAGCCTGAACGGGCGTGTCGATACCATCAAAAACATCGGATACCTGTGCAGGCCCAAACTCAACATCTATTACGTCGCGGCCAAGGAAACGATGAAGTCCGGTCTGCTGCCGAGGATACTCTCCTACGTGGGCGCCATCACCGTGGAACGCACCTGGCGGGACAAAGGAAAGGACGTGAAACGGGAGGTGAACCCGAACGACACGGAAAACATCCGCATCGCGCTCGAGGACGGTTGGGTCATCACCTTTCCGCAGGGAACCACCAAGTCCTTCAAGCCCGTCCGAAAGGGAACGGCGCACATCATCAAGCAACACAGGCCGCTCGTGGTGCCGATCGTGATCGACGGATTCAGGCGTTCATTTGATAAAAAGGGCCTTCGGGTCAAGAAAAAAGGCATCCTTCAGTCCTTCATCATCAAGCCGCCCCTCGAAATCGATTACGATAATGACACCGTCGAGCAAATTGTCGAAAAAGTCGAATACGCCATCGAACAACATCCGTCTTTCCTGAAAGTCATTCCTGCCGAAGAACGGGCCGCCGAGGAAAAGCTCAACGAGGAGCGCCGTTGGAAGTACTGAACTACAGGTCGATTTTTTTGAGCTCGCGGTAATTGGTGAGCAACTTCCGCAACAGGATACCATAGATGAGTCGGTAAATCACCCAGAAAACCGCCACGCACACCACGATGATTAAAAAGATCAGCCCGATGAATTTTGCCATCGACGCGCCGTCGTGGTTGATCTGCTCGCGCAAACCGGAAATTTCGGGGTTGTAGGTGATGGCCATGAAAAAGCCCATCGTCAAGCTGATCGCAATCACCGCCAGGTTGAACCACACGTAGTATTGGACGGTCTTGCGGGTCTTGATGATGTCCTTCATCAGTTTCCGTGTGGAAGAGGTGGCCGAAATGTTGACGTAATTCCTGTAAAACAAGTACATGAAGCCAATAACGACCGCATAATTGATGTAATTGAAGACTCGGACGACGGTGACAAAACCTTCGTTGTCCATTTTTTGGAGGTAATCATCGGTTGAAAAGATCAGGCCGATGCCGCTCCAGATCAATACTTCGATGATGCCGATGACCAAAATCCATTTCACGATGGAAGAGGAGCGTTGGTGCAGCATGTTGTATATTTCCTTTTCGGTGACCTCGTTAAATGCGTGATCCGATTTCTTCCAATCCTTCTTTAGCAAATCCAGCTCTTCCATGGTTACGGATTTAAAATTTTTCTGAGTTTCCCCTTGATCCTGTTCATTTTTACGCGTGCGTTTACCTCGGTGATGCCGAGCGTTTCCGAGATTTCGGCGTAATCCTTGTCCTCGAGGTACATGAAAACAAGCGCTTTTTCGATATCGTTTAGCTGGTACACGGCCTGATAGAGCAACTTGATCTGTTCCTCTTCCTCATAATTGTATTCGTCCTGGGGGATGAAGTGCCGTTGATTCTCGAACTCGACCGTGTTGACGGTACGTGTGCTTTTTCGGTACAGCGTAATGGCCGTATTCAGCGCGACCCGATAAGCCCAGGTAGAAAACTTTGAATCCCCCCGGAATTTGGGATAGGCTTTCCAAAGTTGGATCGTGATTTCCTGGAACAGATCCTTGTGCGCGTCCTGCCCGGAGGTATACAACCTGCAGATCTTATGAATGATATTCTGGTTTTCCTTGAGCTGCTTAACAAAAGACTGCTCGAGTTGGTCGCTCATATGGGCGTTAGTCCGGTTAGGTGATATTTGTTACAAATTAAAGCAATTTTTAGTGCCGACAGGACAAACCCGCGCACCCACCCGGAGCGCAAGTTACACCGATCCATTCCGCTCCACCTGCGGCTTCCCCGCACCATTGCACAAAAATGCGTATCTTGGGTCAACAAGCCTCCAAATATGAACATTCCAAATACCAGCCTTCCGCGCATCGTCATCATCGGCGGGGGATTTGCGGGTATCGCCCTTGCCCGCGAACTGCGCGACAAAAACGTTCAGATTGTCCTGATCGACCGCCACAATTATCACAACTTCCAGCCGCTGATGTACCAAGTGGCCACGGGCGGGCTCGAAGCCGGATCGATAGCCTATCCGCTTCGCAAGGTTATCCACGATTTTCCGGACTGTTTCTTCAGGCTGGCGCAGGTAAAGCAGGTGGACACATCGGCACGGAAAATCACGGCCGACATCGGCGAACTTACCTACGATTACCTGGTGATCGCCACAGGTTCCAAGACCAATTTCTTCGGCAACCGCGAGATCGAGCGCAACGCGATGTCCATGAAGACGATATCGCAATCGCTCAACATCCGGAGCCTGATCCTGGAAAATTTCGAACAGGCCGTTTTGGCCACCGACCCAGCCGAACGAGCCTGCCTCATGAACTTTTGCATCGTGGGAGGCGGACCCACGGGCGTTGAACTGGCGGGCGCGCTTGCCGAGATGAAGAAGGCGATCCTTCAAAAGGACTATCCGGACCTCGACATTTCACGCATGCAGATCAACCTGATCCAGAGCGGTGACCGGATTTTGAACACGATGAGCGAAAAGTCGTCGGAGGCTGCGGACCGATACCTGACCGCGCTCGGAGTAACGATCCACAAGAATATCCGCGTCCAGAATTACGACGGGAAGACCATCACCACCAATACCGCTACAACCTTTGATACCTCCACGGTCATCTGGACGGCCGGTGTGATGGGCGCCAATATTAAGGGACTGCCTGCGGAGAGCCTGACACCGCATGGCGACAGGATTCGGGTAAACACCTTCAGCCAGGTCGTGGGCTTCGAGAATATTTTTGCGATCGGTGACATTGCGGTCATGGAATCCCCGAAATACCAGAAGGGCACCCGATGATGGCGCAACCCGCACTGCAACAGGGGCTCCATCTCGGCCGAAATATTTTGAGGAAGATTGGGTCGGTTCCCATGAAGGAATTCGAGTACAATGATAAGGGGTCCATGGCCGTGATCGGCCGGAACAAAGCGGTAGTTGACCTCCCCAAATTCCACTTTCACGGGTTTTTTGCCTGGCTGGTGTGGATATTCGTACACCTGTTCTCGCTGATCGGTTTCCGAAACAAAGCCGTCGTGTTAATGAATTGGGTCTACAGCTACATCAACTTTGACCGCGAGGGAAGGCTCATCGTGAGGCCTTACAAAAGAAAAAGCTTTACCGCATTTACCTCTGACGAAATATGAGCCTCATTAGAAAAATCGTCTATTACTTTGACCTGCACCGCGGCGAGGAGGACAAATCGCGAGTTTTGGAAACCGTCAAATCCAGCATCAGTTTCCGCGGATCGAACCTGTGGATTCTGGCCTGCGCGATCGTGGTGGCCTCGGTGGGTCTGAACGTCAATTCCACAGCGGTGATCATCGGCGCGATGCTGATTTCGCCGCTGATGGGGCCAATCGTGGGTGCCGGATTCAGCCTTGGAACTTTTGATTTCCTGTTGTTGCGCAAGAGCATCAAGAACCTGAGCATCGCAACGCTGGTCGGACTGACGGTTTCGGCGGTATATTTTTACATCAGCCCGTTCAAGGATACGCAATCGGAACTTCTCGCCAGGACCGCTCCCAACATTTACGACATCATCATCGCCTTTTTCGGCGGACTGGTGGGCGTAATCGCCATTACAAGGGTCGAAAAGGGAAACCCGATCCCCGGTGTCGCGATCGCCACTGCCCTGATGCCACCGCTTTGTACCGCGGGCTACGGGCTTGCAGTGGGAAACTTCCGTTTTTTCGCGGGGGCCCTTTACCTGTATGTCATCAATTGCGTTTTTATCTGCATTGCGACCTTCCTGATCGTCAAATACCTCAAGTATCCCAGCAAAAGCATTCCAAACAAACGGCAATCGCGGCAGGTCCGTTACGCCATGTGGGTATTAATTTTGGTCATGTTGCTGCCGGCAACCTATTTCGCATACGCCTTGTTCGAGGAAAAAAAATTCAACCAAAAGGTCGATGCCTTCCTCTTGTCGGAATTCACAGATCGCGGCCATACGATCATTTACAAGAAGACCCGGTATGCGGCATCGCCCAAAACGATCGAGCTCGCTTTCCTGAACCGCCGCTTTAGCCCGGGGGAAATCGCCGGCCTGAACGCCGAGATCAAGAACCGGGTAAGTCCCGATACGCGGCTTATCATCCGGCAGGATACACTGGACCTCAAAAAGGATATCCTGAACGAAATTTCCTCCGAACGCGCCGTGCTCAATGAGAAAGATGCGGCCATTGCAAAACTCCAGAAGGAATTGAGCCAATACCGCTACCAATCGCAGGAAATCATGCCCGAAGTCCGGGTGCTTTTCCCGACGGTACGCGATCTTTCGGTGGCGCACCACAATTTCGCGGCGCCCGGGCAGACGATTACGGTCGCGATGTACAAGTCAGACAACCCGCTTTCGACTCCTGACGCAAATCGGTTCACCCAGTGGCTCTCCACTCGCCTCAAACGGGAAAACCTAAGGCTGGTCCACGCTAAATAGCCCGTACTTTTGATCGTAGTTGACCATTAAATCGACGAACCGGCTATAGCTCTCGAGCCCTTCGTCCTGGCTGTTGATCTTGAGGAAATTGTCATAAAACAGGTGAAATCCGGTTTCGATAAAACTCTCGTATCGCGACCAGAAATCACGGCTTTCCCTGAAATTTACGCGGATTCCGGGGTTGATGTTGGCCAAGAGCTTTTCCAGCATTTCGGGGTTGCGCGCCTCCCAATTGGACAGGCAATAGCGCAAAGCGGCCGTCAACGCCGAATAACGGATATAAGGATCATCATTTTCGAGTGCCGCCATGAACCCGATGAAATTTGCCTCGCTCTCCGATGCATACCCCACCTGATGTGCCATCTCGTGCGCGGAGGTCATGGGATAGGCGTACATGGGAAGAAGCGCATTGACCTGCGACTCGTGGGTAAACGGGTTCATGTACCCTGCAAAGCCCATATAGGTTAGCGGAAGCGAAATCAGCGAATTCTTATTGCTGGGCCGGCCGTACGTAAAATCGGGGAAGCGTGAAGCGAGTTTTTTGTAACCTGAAACATTGAGTTTCATTATTTCGTATTGCGAATGCGGAACCACGATTTTTTGTGCCGAATCTTTTGCGATCTGAAGTTGGAGGCGGTTGGTCCTTTCGATTAGCTTTTGCGTAAAGGCAAGCAGTGCCGAATCCGTATATTCGGTGTCGATTCCAAGCTTGTCCGAAAGGCGGACGCGGTAATAGTTGAGTCCCCAGGAAAGGTTGAACACCAAAAAGAATATCGAAACCCCCGATACGACCGCCAACACCGAACCTTTCCAGGTAAACGACTTTCGGTTGCGCAAGATCCCGATCACAAGCCATACGAGGACAACCCCGTAAAGGACATCGCCCACCGAGAACGGCACCCATCCCAAAGCTGTCCGCATCACCGATGAGATCACCGGAAAAATCCCGGTACTGTACACGTTTTCGACCACATTCGGGAAAAAGGAGAGGATTTGGAGCACGATGACCTGCAAGAGGAGCACGAGCGGCCAGAAATACTTTCGGGACATGCGGTTTTTGCGTAAAGATAAGAAGTCATCACATGCAAAAATGTACCTTTGGGATTCCAATAAAAATTACATGAGCCAAGAAATACGCAACCTTGAACCCAAAGCCCTCTGGAACAAATTCGCCGACCTCAATGCCGTACCGCGCCCCTCGAAAAAGGAGGATCGCGTCATCGAGTTCATGAAGGAATTCGGCAAGGGGCTCGGGCTGGAGACATTTGAGGACGAAATCCGCAACGTCATTATCCGCAAACCGGCCACACCCGGCATGGAAAACCGCAAACCCATCGTCATGCAGGGCCACCTGGACATGGTCCACCAAAAAAACAGCGATACAAAGTTCGATTTCGATACCCAGGGGATTGAGATGTACGTCGACGGCGACTGGGTCCGTGCCCGCGGTACGACCCTCGGTGCCGACAACGGCCTTGGAGTCGCCACCATCATGGCCATTCTCGAATCGAAAGACATCCCGCATCCCGCACTTGAAGCGCTCTTCACCATCGACGAGGAAACCGGGATGACCGGCGCGCTAAACCTTAAGGGCGGCGTGCTTCAGGGCGAAATCCTGCTCAACCTCGATACCGAGGAAGACGATGAAATCGACATCGGGTGTGCGGGAGGAGTTGACGTCACCGCTACGCGCGCCTATAACGAGGAAGAAACCCCTGAAGGATCCGTGGGTTATACGATTTCCGTCAAGGGCCTGACGGGCGGGCATTCGGGGATGGACATCCACAAGGGATTGGGCAACGCCAACAAGATCATGAACCGGTTGCTTTTTGACGGGTTTGAGAATTTCGGGTTGCAAATTTCCGAAATCGACGGCGGAAGCCTTCGCAACGCCATCCCGCGCGAGAGCGTCGCCAAGGTAATTATCGCATCGATTTACGATGAGGCATTCGTTTTCGACATGCAGGAAGTGATAGGCGACATCAAGGCCGAATTCAACACCACCGAACCCAACCTCACCATCGAGATCACGAAATCGGAACTCCCTGCAAAGGTCATGGACCTGGGCGTTCAGGAAGGGCTTATCCGCGCCATTTACACGGCGCACAACGGCGTTTACCGCATGAGCGCCGACATGGCAGACCTGGTCGAGACCTCAAACAATATCGCGCGCGTCGTGGTGAAAGACGGGCAGATCTCGGTGGGATGCCTGACACGGAGCTCGGTGGAGAGTTCAAAATTCGATCTGGCCAACGCGCTTCGTTCGGCGTTCGAATTGATGGGGTGCGAGGTCACCTACACCGGTAGTTACCCAGGCTGGACGCCAAACGTGAATTCGGAAATACTTAAAGTCCTGGTTGATATCTACAAGAAACAGAACAACGTGGAGCCTCGTGTCGTCGCCTGCCACGCCGGCCTGGAGTGCGGCATCATCGGCACCAACTATCCAAAGATGGAGATGATATCCTTTGGCCCTACGATCCACGGCGCACATTCGCCGGACGAGCGCGCGAGCATCTCATCGGCACAGAAGTATTGGAGGTTCGTGTTGGAGATTTTGAGGAATATACCAGTGAAGAATTAGCCACTCGAGGCGAAGCCGAACTGAACGCAGCGATAGCGAAGTTAATTTGCAAATTAGCAAATTAGGAAATGTACCAATTACCTTAAAAGGTTTTCAGGAGGTAATTGGTATATTTTTACATTAAACAATTGGTACATTAACTAGCCCCGATGGAAGCGGCAGCCCGCAGCGACGCAGGAGCGAGGACTATAGCGGACAGCGGGAAACAGCTCCAAATAAAATGTGTAAATGGTGCCAATATACCAATTGACCTAATAGCTTCTCTTTAGGTAAGGTATATTGTTACATTAAATAATTGGTAAATTGAATAACAGGTACATCAAGCAGTTGCCAGCACGGCCTTTTTCTTTTCCTTCTTGCGGCGGCCGTACCAAATCATGAATCCGGTTACGGGGAGCGACGCAATGAGCAGGCTGAACAGGAACGCGAGGATCTTTCCGGGAAGCCCCAGGACGGCGCCCGTGTGGATGTCGTAGTTCATGCGGAAGAGCTTGTCGGCGGGACTGGCTTCTTCAAAGCGCCCGAAAACGTGGTTGACTTTTCGCTCCTCGAGCGTGTTTTTGTCAAAGTACCGATAGTCGATTTTCCAGTAGGTCCCGGCATCCGGGTTTGCATTGGCGGCAAGGGATGAATTTGGAGTTTCCGGCGGATGGACCTCGATGGACTGGGCGTTTGGATACTCGCGCTGCATCTTGAGCCATACCGCATCGAGAGGATTGTCGACTTTGGCCGTTTGGCCCGGCAATGATCCCGGATCTTCATAGACAAGCGACTGTTTTCCGCCGAGCGCATTGTAATAGCCTTGCGCGAACCATTCAAATCCCCAGACAAGTCCGGTAATGGCAAAGATCAGCCCGACCGAGCAGATGTAAAAGCCCGTCACGTTGTGGAGGTCGTAGTTTTTTCGTTTCCACTTCATGCCTTCCTTCCATCTAAACCAAAAGCGCTGGCGGGCGGCCTTTCGGTTCTTGGGCCACCACAGGATGATTCCGCTGATGACCATGAAAAGGAATACCAGCGTGGCCGATGCGACTACCGTCTGTCCGATTTCATGTGGCAGCCACAGGTAAAAGTGCCCGTCAAGGATAAACCTGAAAAATCCCGAAAATTGGTCGGTGAACTGTAGTACCTCTCCCGTATAGGGGTTGAGGTAGATGATGTAGTAGTATTCGGGGTCGTAATTGTAGAAGATGGCTTCGGCGGCGCGGTCCGGCGTGCGGTATTGAATGGCGTGCAGGGTCTTGTTCGGCAATTCGGCGCGCGCGATGGCCTCGAGCTTTGACGGAAGCATGAAAGGCTCCTGCCGGGCCTCGACATGCCTGAATTCCTGGGTCATGTCCTGGATTTCTTCCTGAAAGGCATAGATGCAGCCCGTGATGGCGATAATAAACACGATGGTCCCGGAAATCATCCCGAGCCACAGGTGCAAAACGCGTATCGTCTTTTTAAAACCGGATTTCTTCATATCAAAAAAAGCCCCCCGGAAATGGTCCGGGGAGCCAAAACAAAACAATTAAAACTTATAGGTCAGGCCAGCCACCAGCGAGCGCATCCTCTGGGGTGTAACGGTGGACCAGCCGGTATAGTATTTCTCGTTGGTCAGGTTGTTGAGCTTCAGGCTCACCAAAAACTTTTCTGAATTGTACGACAGCGCCGAATTGAGCACCGTATACGATGGCAGTTCAAAAGTGCCGATGTTGGAACGGTTGAGTGTCTTGTGCTCGCTGGCGTGGTTTCCGCCGAAACCGATGCCGAAGCCGCGCAGCTTGCCGCTGGTCAGGGCGTAGTTGGCCCAGAAGTTCAGCATCGTCTCGGGGCCTGCCTCTTCAGGGCGCATGCCGATGTAACCTCCGTCGGTGGCATCGCGCAGGACCTCGCTGTCATTGTGGCTGAATCCGGCCACCAGGTTAAGCCCGATGATGGGATTCGCGGTGATGCTGACCTCGACGCCCTTGCTTTCCACCTCTCCGCCCTGGATAAAGTTGTTGATGTTGTTGGGATCGGCCATCAGGCGATTGTCCACGATGATATTGTAATAGCTTGCAGATGCCACGATTTTGTCCTTGAAAAGGTTTGCCTTGATCCCGAATTCGTACTGATTGGCCTGCTCGGGATCGAAAATGACCGTGCGGGTGTTGCTTCCGTCAACGTCGCTGACTTCGGCGGGGGCAAGGTTCATGAAACCGTTCATGTAATTGGCAAAGACCGAAAGCTTGTCCTTGATCGGTTGGTAAACGAGGCCGAATTTTGGCGAAAACGCCGTCTGGCCTTTGATGTCCTCGGTAGCGTACATAGCCTTGCCCTTGAAATGGTCCACGCGGATGCTCGCCATGGCCGAGAGGGTGGAAGTAAAGTTGAAGACATCCGAAACATAGGCGCTGTACACCTCGTTCACCGCGCTCGAATTGCCTTCAAAGGAACCCACGAGCAAATTGTCGACGCCCGCCTGGGTCAAATCTCCGGTGTCATTGGCATCGGCAAGCGAAACGATTCCGTTGGCCACCCATCCCGACGATGAATTGCGGATGTCCGAACGGTAAAAATCGGCACCGATTACCATCCGGTTGCGGAAACCGCCGATGGAGAAGTCACCGATGAAATTTTGCTGGATGTCCATGGCCAGGGTCTCGCCGTTGCGCTTGGAGATGTAGCGGGTAAAATCATTGCCATTGGCCGAATCCCAAAGGTAGGAATAGTAGCCGTCGGTCTTGGTATTGCTGCGCGAGAGGACGGTCTGTGAGGTCCAGAAAGGGTTGATCTTATAGAACATCTGCGCCTGCAGGCTGTAGGTCGGGTTCTTGATGGTCAGGTCGTTGGAGGTGAATGAACGGCTGTAATTCTGCTCAAAAATATCGATGCTTGAGAACGACAGCGGCGAGTAGCGGCTCAGGAAAATCATGGGCGCAAGGGCCGATTCGCGAGAGGTGATCTCGGTGTTGATCTGGAACGACAGGCGCTCGTTCACCGTGTAGTGAAGCGAGGGCGCAAAAAAGAACGATTTCCCGAACCCCGCATCCTGAAAGCTGTTCTCCGACTGAAACGCCGTGTTGACGCGCATGAAGACATTGTTTTTCTCGAGCGGGATGTTGACGTCGGCGGTGATGCGATCCAGCCCGTAGGTCCCGGCGTTGTAGGAAACCTCGCCACCAAAGGCATTGTACGGTTTTTTGGTGACGATGTTGATGAGTCCTCCGTATGAAATGACGCTGCTGCCAAACAAGGTTCCGGAGGGCCCCTTGATCACTTCGATATTGTCCACGTTGATGGGATCGATCGCGCCGTTGTTTATGGCCGGAAGCCCGTTAATCATGGTGGGCTGTACGGCGAATCCGCGCATGGAGTAGAATTCGGCGCCGTCACCGCCGCGTCCTGTGGATTCCCAAAGCCTGGATACCCCGGTGGCGTTTTTTAACGCGTCGCCAAAATTGGTGATGACCTGTTCCTTGAGCAATTCGGCCGAGACAACGTTGTAAACCTGCGGGTTCTCGATGTCCTTTAGCGGCATCTTCGACACGGTTACGCTCTCGGCGCGGTGGTACTTATTTTGTTTTCCGTTGATTTGAACTTCCTGCAATTGCAGCGTGTCTTGTTGCGTTTGATTGACCGGCTCCTGCGCCCATGCCGAGATCCCGGCAAGAAGGCTAAGGAATAAAACTGGTTTTTTCATTTGGAAGGAGGACTTATTTAGATTAATTAAAAATAACGCCGCAAATGTATAAAACGATTATACGTTAACAAAGCTTATTTAGATTAAATCTTAATAAAAGTTTTTAAGTCGCTGAGGATGATTAATTAGGAAATGAGGAAATTTGAAAATGAGGAAATTTGAAAATGTAACAATTACCTAACTAAGCTGCTTTTTAGGTAATTGGTATATTTTCACATTAATCAATTGGTACATTAACCGATTAGGCCAATAAAAACAAAAACACCAACGGAAATACGATTCCTGCCAAAGCCAGTTTCCAGCCTCTTTCCCTGAAGGTGAATTTGCCGTATTTGATCATGACGGCACCGGTCAGGGCGATAATAATAAGTGACAAGCCGAAGATGTCGGAGTAGTAAATCCACCAGTTTGCGGTGCTCTTGTGCAGCTTCATGGTCTGGCTGATGAGCGGGGTCTTTACAAAGACCACCACTTCGCCTTCGCCGGTCTTGAGGTCGATCTCGACATCGTGCTTTTCATAGGACATCCTCAGATTGCCCTTCTTGACATTGTGACGCCTGAATTTGTCCTCGATCCCAAGTTTCTTGCCGATGTTTTTGACGTAATCCTCTGTAAAGAGTTTCTCGTCCAGCGGCCCGACGTTTATCTGACGGGTTTCGACGGTGTATTTGTCGGGATGCCAATGCTCGCGGTGATTCATCATGATCCCCGAAAGCGCGAAGGAAATGATCAACCCCAGGTAAAAATAACCAAGGTCACGATGCAGGTTGCGGATGGTTTTCTGTTTCATCAGAATTTGTAGGTTAGGTTGGCCAGAACCTGGCGTGGCGCGATGGGGTTTACACTGTAATTTTCGTGTACGGTGTAATTAAGCGCGTTGGTAATGTTCGACACCTTGCAGAGGAGCGATATCTTTTTCCAGGCATATCCCGCCGATACATCGATGGTCGTATACCCCGCAATCGGGATGTCGCGGTCGCGTACGGTTACATCGCCGGTAGCCGCGTCAATGCTGATCTGGTCGTTCCATCCGCCAAAACGGTCGCCGGTGTAATTGCCCAGGGCGCCAAACTGCAAGCCCTGTAGTTTTCCGGCCTGCAAGGTGTAAAAGAAGCTCAGGTTGGCGGTATGAGCCGGCGTACGCACGAGGCGGTCTCCCTCGATAAAGCTTCCGTTGGTTTTGGAAGTCTTGGTGTAACGCATGTCATTGTAGCTGTAACCGGCCATGATGTTGAGCCCGTCAATGGGTTGGCCTGCGATGTCAATTTCAACGCCCTTGCTGGTGGTCTCGCCACTCAAAATCTTGACGTTGGTGTCGATGTTGGGCGTGCCGTCGGCCTTGAACTCTGCGGTCTGCGCGAGGTTGCTGTTGACAATCTGGTAAAGCGTCAGGTTGGTGGTGAGCCTTCCGTTAAAAAACTCCTTCTTGACACCCGCCTCAAACTGGTCGATGATGGAAGGTTCTATCGGGTCGCCGTCGATGGTAACGCCCGTATTTGGAGTAAACGAGTTGGCATAGCTGGCAAATAAAGACAGGCCGCGGTTGGGCTGGAACACGATTCCGCCTTTTGGCGTAAAGGCCTGGTCCTTTTTCTTGGCGCCTTCGGTGAGCTCCATCTCCCCGTCGACAAGATTATAGGTGTCCGGAGTGGCTTCCTGCCATGACCAGCGCAGGCCGGCGAGTACTTTCCACTTTTCGGTCAGGGTGACAAGGTCCTGAAAGTAGATGCCAAAACGATTGGTTTGGGTCTTTACGATTCGGGTGTTGGTCGAGGTTATCGGCCCCGAACCCTGGTCAAAGTTCTCAAAGTCATAGACGTTCCCCGAACCATAGGTCGTAGGCGAAAGGACAAAAGTGAAGGCCTCGGTATTGGAGTTCTCAAAGTCGGCGCCGGTAAAAATCTGATGTTTGACTTTGCCCGTGCTGAATTTCCCCTGTACATAAAGTTGTTGCGCCAGAATATTTTCGAGGTTTTTGGTTTGGCCCAGCGGTCTTGCCCAATCACCGTTCGCGGCTGGCTGGATCCTTTCGGTACCAAAGGATTCGCGTTTATATCCCTGATAGGCCGTATTGAAATTAAGCTCCCAATTCTTGTTGAATTCATGACCGACAAGTGCCGAAACAGACGACTGTACCGTCTTGCCATTTGACCAGTGTGCGCCCAGATACAGGTCGCGCGGCAAATCGACGATCTCCTTACCGATGATGGCCGTACCAAAATCAGGCGTCCAGTCGGCGGTAAGGTAATCACCCTGGAGCGTGATGCGGGTCTTGTCGCTGACCTTGAAGAGAAACGACGGATTCACGTAAAGCCTCTCGTTTTTGACCACGTCGCGGAAGCTCTCTGAATTCTCATAAGATCCCGTAAACCGGTAGGCGATGGAGGAACTCAACGGCCCGTAAAAATCAACCGAAGGCTTGTAAAAGGCATAACTTCCGGTCTGCATCGAGACCTCGCCGCTGTGGTTGAACTGCGGGGTTTTGGTCACCATATTGAGGATTCCGCCCGGAGCGACATTGCCATAAAGCAGTGCAGCGCTTCCTTTGAGGATCTCGACTTTTTCCAACGACGAAACCTCCGGGATCGACCCGCTGTTGAACCTGAAACCATTCTTGAACATATTGTTGGCCGACATGTCATAGCCGCGGGAAAAAAGCGATTCCTGAGCGCCACCGCGCGCTGAACTTACGTACACCCCGTTGGCGTTCTTGACCACTTCGCTCAGGCGGATGGATTGTTGCTGTTTGATGGTTTCGGCTCCGATCACCTGGACGGCCTGCGGGAGGTCCATTGGCCTGATGCTTGCCCGAACCGCAGCCGGCGGAGTTTGCGGATTGGACTTTACGGTAATGTTTTGGAGGATTTGCCCGTTTTTATTTTTAACCGTGTCTGACATCGCGGCGTAAAATTCGTCGAGTTCAGCTTGTGTGAGGGGAGACTCCGCTTCGGGTTTGGAAGATTTTTTGACCGATGTTTGGGCGGTGGACGAGGCGGCGATCAGCAGCAGGACAGGCAGGAAGAACTTGAGCATTATTTAGATTAATTAAAAATAACGCCGCAAAAGTAGGCAAGGATTTTATTTTAACAAAGCTTATTTAGATTAAATCTTAATAAAGTTTTTAAGTGGCTGAGGATGATTATTTAATGTGAAAATGTACCAATGTACAAATATACCAATTGACCTTCTAAGGTGCTTTTTAGGTAATTGGTATATTTTCACATTAATCAATTGGTACATTAATCCCTACGGCGTCCCATCGGGTACCTTTCAGATGACGGCTGGCCCTGCTGTGTTCCCGAGATCTCGGCGACGATGCTGTCCGATGAGATCTTGCGGTAAACGATTTTGGTCGGATAGTCGTGGGCCGGGTTTTCAAATGTCATCGAATTCGCATCCGACGCCGTCATCTTGAAAATAACCGGTTCATTGTTGTTCTGGCCCTGGACGGTGGGCGTGTAGGTGACGCCCGCTTTGGTTTCGGCAAGGGTGATGGCCTCAAGGTGCAGCGTGTCGCCGGCCGTCTTGACGAAATAGCTTCGGGCGGTGAAGGTGCTGTCGTTGTCGCGCGTCCAGGTTTCGGTAAGCTGGCCCTGCGGCAGGTTGTTCTGCCATTCGCCGATGAGCCATTCGGCTTTCTGCATGGCTTCGTAGGCAGGGCTTTCCTCCTTCTTCTGGCACGAAGCAATGGCGATGATCAGGGTCGCAACAACGTATCGGGTCATAACTGAAAATTTTTGCAAAGGTAATCGGTTTTAACTTTTGCAAGGCATTCGGCACCAAACCCAATGAAGAATTTTTTGTACTTTTGCGCTCCAATTACAAAAACAAAATGATAGACAGATTGCAGATTGTGAAACAGCGTTTTGACGAGGTATCGGACCTGATCATCCAGCCCGATGTCATCGCCGACCAAAAGCGCTGGGTCGCACTCAACAAGGAATATAAGGACCTCAAGGCCCTGGCCGAGAAGCGCGACGAGTACGTCAACCTGATGGGCAACATTGCCGAAGCCAAGGAAATCATCGCGGACGGTTCCGATGCCGAAATGACCGAGATGGCCCGCATGCAGCTCGATGAGGCGCAGACCCGCCTTCCCGAACTTGAGGAGGAAATCAAGTTCATGCTGATCCCAAAAGATCCCGAGGACGCCAAAAACGTGATGATGGAAATCCGCGCCGGGACGGGCGGCGACGAGGCATCGATTTTTGCCGGCGACCTCTATCGGATGTACACCAAATACTGCGAGAGCCGCGGCTGGAGGACCTCGGTCGTGGATATGAACGAAGGAACTTCGGGCGGATTCAAGGAAATCATTTTCGAGGTAACGGGTGAGGATGTTTACGGCACACTCAAATTCGAGGCAGGCGTCCATCGCGTGCAGCGGGTTCCGCAAACCGAGACCCAGGGACGCGTCCATACCTCGGCTGCGACCGTAATGGTGCTGCCTGAGGCCGAGGAATTCGATGTCCAGATCGATCCCAATGACGTGCGCATCGACCTTTTCTGTTCATCGGGACCGGGAGGGCAATCGGTGAACACGACCAAGTCGGCGGTCCGTCTTACGCACATCCCCACCGGTCTTGTAGCGCAATGCCAGGACGAGAAATCACAGCACAAGAACAAGGACAAGGCGTTTACCGTACTGCGTTCGCGGCTCTATGAGATGGAGCTGGCAAAGAAGCAGGCGGAGGACGCGGCCAAGCGCTCGTCGCAGGTGAGTTCTGGAGACCGTTCGGCCAAGATCCGCACCTACAATTATGCGCAGGGAAGGGTCACCGACCACAGGATCGGCCTGACGCTGTATGACCTGGGCAACATCATGAACGGCGATATCCAAAAGATTGTCGATGAGTTGCAGCTGGTAAACAATACCGAGAAACTGAAGGAAACTTCAGAAATATTCTAAGCCTCTTTTGAGGCTTTTTATTTTTGCGGTTTTCCCGTAAATAACGCGGGAAGGGCAGCTTTAAATTTACACCTCAAAGGTTTTTAACCCGAGGCGAAGCCGAATTGTATGGAGCGCAGCGGAATAAAACCTTTGAGGTCCAAAAAGGGGTCATGCTTAAATGCAATAATAACGCGCAAGGAACTTCAAATTTAACCGATGACAACACAACAACTCACTTTTCAAATCCTCAAAAAACGCTCGTTCCTTTGCGTCGGGCTCGACCCCGACCTTTCCAAAATTCCTGCGCATCTCCATCAAAATGAAGATCCTATTTTCGAATTCAACAAAGCCGTCATCGATGCCACTCAGGACGTGGCCGTCGCCTTTAAACCCAACACAGCTTTTTACGAGGCGCTGGGACTTCCCGGTTGGCGGTCGCTCGAAAAAACAATCCATTATCTAAACTCCATCCATCCCGAAATCTTCACCATCGCCGACGCCAAACGCGGCGACATCGGTAACACGTCGACCATGTATGCGAAGGCCTTTTTTGAGAGGATGGAATTCGATTCGATCACGGTGGCGCCTTATATGGGGCACGATTCGGTCGAACCTTTTCTCGCTTTTGAGGAGAAATTCACGATCCTGTTGGCCCTGACCTCGAACCCCGGAGGGTTTGATTTTCAGTTTTCGGATATTGATGGCCGTAAGTTGTACCTGAAGGTAATCGAGAAAGCTCTTGCGTGGAAGAATTCGCAAAACCTGATGTTCGTGGCCGGCGCGACCAAGGCCGAATATTTTGCCGATATCCGAAAGATTGTTCCCAACCACTTCCTTCTTGTCCCTGGCGTTGGCGCACAGGGCGGAAGCCTCCGCGAAGTTTGTCACTTTGGCCTTGCCGATAATGTCGGGTTGCTGGTCAATTCTTCACGCGGTATCCTCTACGCATCCAACGGTGAGGACTTCGCCGAAGCTGCCCGCAAGGAGGCGCTGGCCATTCAGCGCGAGATGTCGCAGATACTGGACACGGCCGGACTCTGATGCAATTTTTCGATGCCCTTTCGCGTAAATTGAAATTTGATGCAACGCCAAAGCGGATCGTGTCGCTGGTCCCTTCGCTGACCGAAGCGCTGTGTGACCTCGGCCTGGAAGAAAATCTGGTGGGCGTGACGAAATTCTGCGTCCATCCGCACCACATCCGCCTGGCCAAAACTGTCGTCGGCGGAACCAAACAGGTCCATGTTGACCGGATCGCCGCGCTGAAGCCCGACATCGTCATCGCCAATAAGGAGGAAAACACGCCCGAAATTGTGGCTCAGATCGAAACGATTTGCCCGGTTTATGTAACCGATGTCCAAAATATTGGCGACAACCTGAAGTTGTTGGAACAATTCGGCGCTGTGTTCGACCGGAACGATGACGCTAATCAATGGACGGGTAAAATCCGGTCGGCAAAGGAGGGATTTGATCGGCCGGCTTCGGAGAAATCCGCGGCCTACCTGATCTGGAGGTCACCCTGGATGGCGGCGGGAAAAGGCACTTTCATCGACTCGATGCTGCAGACGATCGGCCTGAACAATGTTTTCGAAACGGCGCGCTATCCCCCATTCAACCTCGGTCAATTGTCCGAACTGCAACCGCAACTCATCCTCCTTTCATCCGAACCTTTCCCCTTCAAGGAAAAGCACGCGGCTGAAATCAGGCATTACGTGCCGCGCGCAAAAATCGTCCCCGTCGACGGAGAAATGTTCTCCTGGTTTGGAACCAGGCCTGCGAAGGCATTCGAATATTTCGCGACGCTTCAACATCAGTTGCAATAAAAAAAGCCGACGCAAAAAGCATCGGCTCCCTTTTAACTAACTCTAACCAAATAATAAAAACCCTTTATTACTTTACAAATATAGGACGCGGTTTTAAATATCCGTGTTAATGCAATGTTATTTATATCTGTCTGACTAACAATTTTTTACAAACCCGCGTGGACACTGGCATCAGCGGTTGTCCTGCAACCCGAAAACGCGTTTGAGCAAGTCGGAAGTCCTCGCGGCGAGATTGTTCCGGATGTCCTTTTCTTCCACCGCAATCATCTTGAACACCCCGTTCAGGGCCTGTTGGGTCACATAATCATTGAGATCGGGATTGACATCGGCGGTCATCGGGAGTGCGTTGTACTTCGTGATGATGTTGTTCCAGGTCTTGTCGGCCCCCACCTTTCCCAACGAAGTTTTCACCACGGGATTGAATTTCGAGTAAAGCGCAGAGCTGGTCGTGTTTTGCAGGTACAGGGTAGCCGAATTGTCCGCACCGAACAAAATGTTTTTGGCATCCCTGAACGTTATTTTGGTTACCGCATCGACAAAAATTGGCGTAGCTTCCTTGACGGCATCCTCCGCGGCACGGTTGAGCACCTTCAAGCCCTCATCGGCAAGGCTGGAGAGCCCCACGTCGCGCAGCGTCCTGTCGACCTTCTGCAATTCTGGCGGAAGCAAGATCTTGACTGCCTGGTTTTTGAAAAACCCGTCCTTGACGGTCAATTTGGAAACTTCCTTTGAGATTCCGTTGTTGAGCGCCTCTTTAAGCCCCGCGGCGATTTCGGAGTCATTAGTGCCGATGCCGGGATATTGGCTGGCGACCTGCTGGAGTTCGGCGCAACCTGAGAACGCTACGGCGACAAATAGAATGGCTAATTTTTTCATAACTTATTTTTTATCCTGCATTGCAAAAACTTTTTTCAAAAGGGGAGAAGTCCTGGCCGAAAGATCGGTCCTGATGTTCTTTTCCTCGACCGCGATCATGGTGAACACGCCCTCGAGCGCCTTTTGGGTGACGTGGTCGTTGATGTCGGGATTGACGCGCGAGACCATCGGGAGCGAATTGTATTTACTGATGAGGTTTTCCCAGATTTTATCGGCACCGACCTTACCGATGTTGGATTTGACAACCGGGAGGAATTTGTCATAAAGCGGTACCGATGTCTCCCTCTTCAGGTATTGCGTCGCAGCGTCGCGGTTGCCCATCAAAATGCCCTTGGCATCCCTGAACGAGATGTTTTTGATGGCTTGGGCGAATATGGGGGTTGATTCCTTGACGGCTTCTTCTGCGGCGCGGTTGAGCGACTTGATCCCGTCGTCGGCGAGTTTGCCCATGCCCATTTTGCGCAGCGTGCGATCCACCTTTTGGAGTTCGTCCGGAAGTGCGATTCGAACGAGTTCATTCTTAAGGAATCCGTCTGGCGCGGTGAGTTTGGAAACCTGGCGGTCAACGCCTTTTTCCAGCGCTTCGCGAAGCCCGGCCCCGATATCGCCCGAAGCATCGGGAATCTGGATTTCTTTCTTGACCTGGTCGATCAGGCCGCGAAGTTGCGCCTGCCCGGCAAGCGGAAGCAGCATCATCGCGCAAATGGCAAGTGTTTGGGGAATTTTCATAAGTCTAAATTTACGACAATCGCGGCGGGCTTGCAAAGGTTGTGCCGAGAAAGCTGTCACCTGTCAGTAAGCTTTTAGCTGTCAGCCATCAGCCGTCAGTTTGAGTTCGTTCTACCCCGATGTTGATCGATTCTAAACCTTGAACCTTGAACTTTAAACTTTAAACCTCGAACTCGTCAGTCATCAGTTGTGAGTCATCAGTCGTCAGTCATCAGTCATCAGTATGATTTCGTTCAACCCGAATGTTAATCGGTTCCTTCGGTAAACTGTACACCGTAAACCGTAACCACCTCAAAAATCCGAGCCCCCGTGCCCCTGTACGTCAGTCATCAGTCGTCAGTCGTCAGTATGATTTCGTTCAACCCGAATGTTAATCGGTTCCCTTCCGTAAACTGTAAACCGTAAACCGCCGCATTCGTCATTCGTCATTCGTCATTCGACATTCGACATTCGTCAATCCCCCATATCTTTCGTAAATTGCACCGCCAAATAAAATCACATGGAACCCTTAACTCCCTATACTCCCAAAAATAAGGTCAGAATCGTCACGGCTGCTTCTCTTTTCGACGGGCATGACGCGGCGATCAACATCATGCGCCGCATCATCCAGTCGACGGGCGTGGAGGTGATCCACCTGGGCCACGACCGAAGCGTCGAGGAAGTCGTCAACACCGCGATCCAGGAAGACGCAAACGCAATCGCGATGACCTCGTACCAGGGCGGCCACAACGAATATTTCAAGTACATGCACGATCTTTTGAAGGAAAAAGGAGCCGGGCACATCAAGATTTTTGGCGGGGGCGGAGGCGTGATATTGCCTTCGGAAATTGAGGAACTCCATGCCTACGGGATCGAGCGCATCTACTCGCCCGACGACGGCCGCGCCATGGGGCTTCAGGGAATGATAAACGATCTTGTGCAGCGTGCCGATTTTCCGGTGGGCGACAACCTGAACGGCGAGGTCAACCATTTAAAGGAAAAGAAGCCCACGGCCATTGCCCGCGTGATCTCGGCGGCCGAGAATTTTCCCGATGCCGCAAAATCCACGCTCGACAAAATCCGTGAGGAAAACAAAACGGTCAACACGCCTGTATTGGGCATCACGGGAACCGGTGGCGCCGGAAAGTCGTCGCTTGTCGACGAACTCGTGCGCCGTTTCCTCATCGATTTCCCCGAGAAAACCATCGGGCTGATTTCGGTCGATCCGTCAAAACGCAAAACCGGCGGCGCGCTTTTGGGCGACCGGATCCGCATGAACGCCATCAACAATCCGCGGGTTTACATGCGATCGCTGGCCACGCGCCAAAGCAACCTCGCGCTTTCCAAATACGTCGCCGACGCAATCGACGTCATCAAGGCGGCCGGCTATGATTTGATCATCCTCGAGACTTCGGGGATCGGGCAGAGCGACACCGAGATCATGGACCACAGCGATGTTTCGCTTTACGTGATGACGCCGGAATTTGGCGCCGCGACGCAGCTCGAAAAGATCGACATGCTCGATTTTGCCGACCTGGTGGCCATCAATAAATTCGATAAACGCGGTTCGCTCGACGCGCTTCGCGATGTGCGCAAGCAATACCAGCGCAATCACAACCTCTGGGACGCCAACCCCGATGCGATGCCCGTTTTTGGGACCATCGCCTCACAATTCAACGACCCGGGGATGAACAATCTCTACAAGGCCGTGATGGACAAGATTGCCCAAAAGACGGGAGGCGCGCTCCAATCGAGCTTTGAAATCACGCGCGAGATGAGCGAGAAGATTTACGTAATCCCGCCGCACCGCACGCGCTACCTTTCGGAGATTGCCGAAAACAACCGCAGTTACGACGACAAGGCGCGCCATCAACAGGAAATTGCGCAAAAGCTCTACGGATTGTACAAGACGATTGAAACTGTTTCCGGGCAAAAGCCGGCACTTACAAAGTCAGGCATCGACGATCATTCAGTTACTGTTTCCAACGAAGACAACAAACTGTTCGTGGGGCTTTTGCTCAAGGAGTTTGACCGTGTCCGGATGGACCTGGATCCTTATAACTGGGAGGCGATCCTCAACTGGAACCAAAAACTCGCGAAATACCGCGACCCGCTTTATACCTTCAAAGTGCGCGACCGCGAGATCAAGATCGCCACGCACACCGAATCGCTCTCGCACTTGCAGATTCCCAAGGTTTCGCTACCCAAGTACGAGGCCTGGGGCGATATCCTCAAATGGTGTTTGCAGGAGAACGTGCCGGGCGAATTCCCGTTCGCCTCGGGGCTTTACCCGTTCAAGCGCGATGGCGAGGATCCGGCCCGAATGTTTGCGGGCGAGGGCGGGCCCGAAAGGACCAACAAGCGCTTCCATTACGTGAGTGCCGGAATGCCGGCCAAGCGCCTCTCGACGGCCTTTGACAGCGTGACGCTCTACGGAAACGATCCGCACCTGCGGCCTGACATCTACGGAAAAATCGGGAATGCGGGTGTTTCGATCTGTTGCCTGGACGACGCTAAGAAATTGTATTCCGGGTTCGATCTCGTGCACCCGATGACCTCGGTATCGATGACCATCAACGGGCCTGCGCCGATGTTGCTCGGGTTTTTCATGAACGCCGCCATCGACCAACAGTGCGAGGTTTACATCCGGGAGAACGGTTTGGAAGGCCAGGTCGAGGCGAAGCTGAAATCGCTTTACGAAGACCGCGGAATTGCACGACCTAAATACCAGGGCCAACTTCCCGAGAGCAACAACGGACTCGGGCTGATGCTTTTGGGCATCACGGGTGACCAGGTTTTGCCTGCCGATGTATATGCCGAGATTAAGAAACGCACGCTCTCGCAGGTGCGGGGAACGGTCCAGGCCGATATCCTCAAGGAGGACCAGGCGCAGAACACGTGCATCTTCTCGACCGAATTCGCGCTCAGGCTGATGGGCGACGTGCAGGAATACTTTATCAGGAACAACGTCCGCAACTTCTATTCGGTGTCGATCTCGGGTTACCACATTGCCGAGGCTGGCGCGAACCCCATAACGCAATTGGCCTTCACGCTTGCCAACGGTTTCACTTACGTGGAATATTACCTGAGCCGGGGCATGGACATCAACGATTTCGGGCCCAATTTATCGTTCTTCTTCTCGAACGGCGTCGATCCCGAATATGCCGTTATCGGACGCGTGGCCCGAAAGATTTGGGCGAAGGCGCTCAAGAACAAGTATGGCGCCAACGAGCGCGCGCAGATGCTCAAGTACCACATCCAGACTTCGGGGCGTTCGCTGCACGCGCAGGAAATCGATTTCAACGACATCCGTACGACGCTGCAGGCGCTTTACGCGATTTACGACAACTGCAACTCGCTGCACACCAATGCCTACGACGAGGCCATCACCACCCCAACCGAGGAATCGGTGCGCCGGGCGATGGCCATCCAGCTCATCATCAACAAGGAATTGGGGCTCGCCAAGAACGAAAACCCGATCCAGGGCTCGTTCATCATCGAGGAACTCACCGATCTTGTTGAGGAAGCGGTGCTAAAGGAATTTGACCGCATCACCGAGCGCGGCGGCGTTTTGGGCGCGATGGAAACCATGTACCAGCGTTCTCGGATCCAGGAGGAAAGCCTCTACTACGAGACGCTCAAGCACAACGGTGACTACCCGATCATCGGGGTAAACACTTTCCTGAGTTCAAAGGGTTCGCCGACGGTGATTCCCGCCGAGGTCATCCGCGCCACCGAAGAGGAAAAGCAGTACCAGATCACGATGCTCGACGCCTTACACAAGGCCTACGAGGGCCGCGAGGAGCAACAGCTCGCCGACGTGCAGGATGCCGCGATCTCAAACCGCAATATTTTCGAGAAACTGATGGAGGCCACCAAGACCTGTTCTTTGGGGCAGATTACCAACGCTTTATTTGAGGTGGGCGGCCAATACCGCCGAAACATGTAATGAAAAAACTCATTTTACTTTTTGTCGCGGTCATCGCCGTATCCTGTAGTTCCGACAGCGGAAGTTCAAATGGTAATTTTGAATCGGACCTTGTGGTGGACGGAATCGAGTTCAAGCCCAACCGAGGAACCTACGGTAATGCCGACGGCCAGGTAGCCGGGCAGACGGGAACCTTCTTTGCCATGCAGAAGATGAATGGTGACGATCTGGAGCAAGCCTTGTACATCAATGTGCTGTATCCGGTCGGCTCTGACGGCCCGGAGGGCGTGTTTGACTTCGGCCCGGGGACTGCCGAGCAGTTTTTGGCCAATGCTTCTTTCATGAACAACGGTGCCGCGTATTCGATTGTGGGAACATCGGTTACGGTAACCCGCGTAGGGCAGCATGAGTTCGAGTTTGAATTCAACAATCCCGTTGCGCTGGATTTTGCCGAAGGTTTTGCCGACAAACCCATTAGCGGAAGCGTACGCGCCAAACTGACCTTTACCCAGTGAGCGGGCCTGCGTTAGGGATGGAAGCAAGGTGCCGCGCACCGCGGACAGCCCGGCGCCGCTTCGCAGTGTTTTTCTTGCCGGCCGATCTCATGGCGGCGCAACGCCCAAAACCCAAACTTTTGGTAAGGCAAGCCTTTTTTGCGGCGGGTTGTCGTAAATTAGGGAAAAACGCATGGCTGCACTCAAACGCACGCTGGGCCTCGGTGCCTGCATTTTCTTTGGTGTCGGATCCATTTTGGGTGCGGGCATTTACACGATCATCGGCAAAATAGCGGGCTACGGCGGAAACATGACCTGGCTCGCCTTTTCCATCGCATGGATCACCGCGCTCATGACCGCCTTTTCCTACGCCGAACTCTCAAGTGCCTTTCCAAAGGCGGGCGGCGAGTATGAATACGCAAAGAAGGCTTTCGGGAAACGATGGGGGATCGGGCTTGGATCGATCATTTCCCTGAACGGCATCGTGAGCGGCGCCACCGTCGCCGTCGGTTTTGCGGGATACCTCTCTCAATTGCTCGACTTCAACGTGCTCGCGGGTTCGTTGGGCATCATCGCGCTGATATTCCTGGTGAACGTTTCGGGGATAAGGGAATCGTCTGCTGTCAATATTGGGTTTACGATCATTGAAATCGGAGGTTTGCTGTTTGTGATCTTTGCGGCGATGCCGAGTATCGGCAATGTGGACCTGACCGTGCTGCCGCCCGGCGGATTTACCGCGATTTTCACTGCATCGGCACTGGCATTTTTTGCTTTTATCGGTTTTGAAGAAATCGTCAAGCTGGCCGAGGAAACCCATGAGCCCGAAAAAAATATTCCAAGGGCCCTTTTTTGGGCGGGCGGTATCGTGGCTATCGTGTATCTGGCAGTTGCCGTTTCGGCGGTGAGCGCGCTGGACTACAAGGAACTGGCCAATGCATCCGGGCCTCTAGCCGCCGTAGCCCAAAGCCGTTTTGGCCGCGCCGGGATCATCGCCATTTCGGTCATTGCGCTGTTCGCTACCTCAAATACCATCCTGTCCAATATGCTCGGCAGTTCGCGCGTGTTGCTCAACATGTCCAGGGAAACGCCGTTGCTCGCGCGTTTTTCAAGGGTTTCGGCCAAGCGAAAGACACCCGTAGCGGCCCTAGTGCTGATTCTGGTGGTAATGGCCGGATTTGCGATGATCGGCGATATCGAACTCATCGCGCGGATCGCCAACATCTTCGTCTTTTTGACCTTTATCGTGGTCAACGCGTGCGTCATCGTGCTTCGGTACAAGCACCCGCGGATCAAAAGGCCTTATAAAGTACCGGTGGCCCTGGGCAAGGTTCCGTTGATTCCGGTACTGGGGATCATTTTGACGCTGGTACTCTTCACATTCAATATTTTAAGCCTGTTCCGGAATAAATTGTAATTTGTGGTTTGATTTTTGACGGGCGCGCGCGGACTTTAAATTCAATCATCATGAAAAAATTTTATCTTTTCTTACTGGCTTTGGCCATGCCGTTGATTTCATCGTGCGAGGGGCCTGCCGGGCCTGCGGGACCTCCGGGTTACAGCGCGGAGGCAATTGTTTACGAAACCGCCCCGATCGATTTCAACACTCCGAGTTACGGGATGTTCTTCACTTTCCCGACGGCTGCGCTTTCATCCGATCATGTTCTGGCGTACAGGCTCGTGGGGCAGGACAATGGCGCGGATGTGTGGAAACTGCTTCCCGAACAATTTTTCTTTACCGATGGAACGTTTGATTTCGCGTACAATTATGACTTTACGCGTTATGACGTGAATTTCTTTATCGACGGACAGGATTTGGGAACTTTGAGCCCTGATGTCACGCAGAACCAAATTTTCAGGGTCGTGATCGTTCCGGGAACGATGTTTAACAAAAACACGGTCAATTACCGCGACTACGATGCGGTGATGCAAGCCCTCGGCCTTGACGGCAAACCCGTGGTCAGGCTAAATTGAATTGAATTTGCGGGAATTTATGAATAGGGGTTTTTTGGCCCCTTTTTTATTTTATGTCCGTGTGCGTCGCGTTCGACGGGCTCATCAGGCTTGGACATGGAAACCGCGATTCCAGCCAGCAATGACAGGGCAATGAATCCGAGCGATGCCCACTCGGGAACTTTGACGTAATCGTGCAGCAATAATTTGAGCCCGACAAAGATCAGGATCGCGATCAGGCTGTACTCCAGGTAACTGAATTTGGCCAGCATGTTCGCCAGGAAAAAATACATCGATCGCAACCCAAGAATGGCGAAAATGTTTGAACTGAACACCAAAAATGGGTCGGAGGTGATGGCCAGGATCGCGGGCACGCTGTCGATCGCGAAAAGCACGTCCATGACCTCAATGACCACCACGCTCACGAACAAAGGCGTCGCAAAGCGTTTTCCGTTAATCTTCACGAAAAAGTTCTCGCCCTCGATGTGGTGGTGGATGGGGATGATTTTGCCCAGGAATTTGTAGATAGGGGAGTGTTTGGGGTCAAATTCGGCGTCTTCCTTGGTAAACAGCATCTTCATGGCCGTGAAGATCAGGAATGCGCCAAAGACATACATCGACCACGTGAATTTGTTGATGAGCATGACGCCGAAGGCAATCATCAGGCCGCGGAAGACAATCGCCCCGATAATGCCCCAAAAGAGCACGCGGTGCTGGTATTTCTGCGGGATTCGGAACGAGGCGAAGATGACCGCGATCACGAAGATGTTGTCAATGCTTAGTGAAAGTTCGATAAGATAGCCCGTAATATACTTCATTACGGCATCGGCGGGCCGCAATTCGTCGGGATTGGCGATAAGCCCATCCTTGTAGAGCCAATAGATGACGCCGGAAAAGGCAAACGAAAGCGTTACCCAAAGCGCCGTCCACTTCCCGGCTTCCTTGCTGCTGATGATGTGTGGGTTTTTATTGAAGACGCCAAGGTCGAGCGCCAGGAAAACGGTTATCGTCGCGAGGAAAAGGATCCAGATCAGCATGGATTGTTTTTTTGGAATACAAATATAAGTTACACAGACAAGTCCGTAAAAGAATGTTCCTCATTTATTTTTAATGGGGTCGTTAATGCTTTTGGCTGCATATTTTTGCTTTATACCCCTAAAATTTTGGGGGTACATGCTATTGAAAATGTTTTTTATTTATTTTTGCCCATATAAAACAATACTAATCACTATTTCATTCATATGGCAACACTCCGATTCCAGGCGCTGAAAGACGCCTCAGGGCGCAAACCCGTAAAATTTGAAGAATGCGACCGGAAATCCAGGATTTTCGGCATGAACGTATTCAATGATTCGGCCATGAAGCAGTTCCTTACTGCCGATGCCTTCAAAGGGGTACGGGATGCCATACAGCATGGGACCAAGATCGATCGCAAGCTCGCCGATTACATCGCCCTCGGGATGAAGGAGTGGGCATTGTCAAAAGGCGTCACGCACTATACGCACTGGTTCCAGCCACTAACGGGAACCACGGCCGAGAAGCACGATGCTTTCTTTGAAACCGATTTTGAAGGCGGTTCACTCGAGAAATTCGGCGGCGGGCAGCTGGTACAGCAGGAGCCCGATGCATCGAGCTTTCCAAACGGCGGAATCCGCAATACTTTCGAGGCCCGCGGGTACACGGCATGGGACCCCACTTCGCCCGCGTTCATCTTTGGGACCACGCTTTGCATCCCGACGGTGTTCATATCCTATACCGGCGAGGCGCTGGATTACAAGACGCCCTTGCTACGCGCTTTGCATTCCATTGACGAGGCCGCAACCGATGTTTGCCGCTATTTTGACAAGAACGTGCGCAAGGTGACTGCGACCCTGGGTTGGGAGCAGGAATATTTCCTTGTCGATACGGCCCTTGCAGCCTCTCGCCCAGACATCATGATTACCGGCCGGACCCTATTGGGACATACATCGGCCAAGGGCCAGCAGCTCGATGACCACTATTTCGGATCGATCCCCAGCCGCGTTTTGTCCTATATGCGCGAACTCGAGCAGGAGTGCATGTACCTGGGCATTCCCGTCAAGACCCGCCACAACGAGGTTGCGCCCAACCAATTCGAGTTGGCGCCTATATTCGAGGAGACCAACCTCGCCGTAGACCACAATTCCCTGCTGATGGACGTCATGCAGAAAGTCGCCGAACGCCATGATTTCAAGGTGCTTTTCCACGAGAAGCCATTTAAGGGCGTAAACGGTTCGGGGAAGCACAACAACTGGTCGATGGCCACGGACACCGGGATCAATCTCCTGAGCCCCGGCAAGACGCCCATGAGCAACCTGCAGTTTTTGACATTTTTTATCAATACGATCAAGGCGGTGCACCAATACGAGGCGTTGCTTCGGGCTTCGATCGCATCGGCAAGTAATGACCACAGGCTCGGGGCAAACGAGGCGCCGCCGGCCATCATATCGGTATTCATCGGCCAACAGCTCACCAAGGTCCTGGCCGAACTCGAAGGCGTATCTTCAGGCAAATTGTCGCCCGAGGAAAAAACCGACCTTAAACTCAATGTCGTAGGCAAGATCCCGGACGTGCTCCTGGACAACACCGACCGCAACCGCACCTCGCCGTTTGCATTCACCGGTAACAAGTTCGAGTTCAGGGCGGTTGGGTCGTCGGCGAACTGCGCCAATTCCATGACGACGCTCAATGCGATCGTGGCCAAGCAGTTGCGCGATTTCAAAAGGGAGGTCGATGCCCTGATCGACAAGGGAATGAAGAAAGACGACGCGATCTTCAACATCCTGCGCGAGTATATCAAACAATCGCGCGACATCCTTTTCGAAGGCGACGGATACAGCGATGCCTGGGAAGCCGAGGCCAAAAAGCGCGGGCTCACGAATTTCAAAACCACTCCCGAAGCCTTGAAGGCCAAGGTGTCGGCACAGGCGCTCGAACTTTTCAGCGAACTCAACATCATGAACCACGTCGAAGTCGAGGCGCGGTACGAAATTGAACTCGAAGAGTACACCAAGAAAATCCAGATCGAGGGCCGCGTGCTGGGCGATATTGCCCGCAACCACGTGATCCCGACGGCCATCCGTTACCAGAATACCCTTATCGAGAACGTGCGCGGGCTCAAGGAAATTTTCGGGTCGGAATTCGAAAAGATCGGCAAGGAGCAAATCGTGCTGATCAGGGAAATTTCGGAGCATATTGCCGCGATCAACACCAATGTCGAGAAGATGACCGAGGCGCGCAAGGAAGCCAACGCCCTTACCGATGCGCTCGAGATGGCGACGTCCTACTGCAATGTAGTCAAACCTTATTTCGAGGTGATCCGCAACCATTGCGACAAACTTGAACTGTTGGTGGACGATGAAATCTGGACGCTGACCAAATACCGCGAACTGTTGTTTACCAAATAATCCGGAGCCCTGCAATAGCGGGGCTTTTTGTTGGGGGTAAAATAATAAAGGCGTATATTCGTTTTGGTTCAAATCCCTCCTCATGCGGCAATTTTTACTGATCCTGCTCCTTCTTACCGTTTCGGCGCATGCCCAGCAGCAGTTCTCGGTTTACTTCGAATCCAACAAGTTTGCCCTGACTCCCGCCGAAGACGCCCGCCTGCAGAATTGGATTTCCCAAAGCGGGGCCGCAAAAGTCGTGGCCATCGGCGGATATACCGATGAGGACGGCTCGACCGGATTCAACGATACCCTGGCCCGGAAAAGGGTAGACCACGTCTTTGGGAAAATCAGCCAAAAAGTGGCGATCCGTGAAGATTTTAAGTCGCGGAGCTTTGGCGAGCAGCATCGACAATCTGCCGACAAATCGCTTAACCGCAAAGTCACGATCCATTACCTGACCGCCGAGGAACTTCCGCGCGAGAACGAAATCCTCGGCATTGAGGAACCTGTTGCTGCTCCCAGGCCACCCAGGACTTTCCCGTCAAAGATCCGCGTTCCCAATCCGGATGGCACCAAGACCGAGTACAACCTCGATACCAAATTCATGATGGAACTGGATCAGGCCAAAAAGGGCGACAAGTTGGCCATCCGCGACCTGAACTTCCGCGTCAACACGTTCGCCATCGTCCCCGAATCGCGCGCCCGCCTCTATGAACTGCTCATCGTCATGCAACAAAATCCCGATTTAAAGATCGATATCCAGGGCCACCTCTGCTGCATGCCGACGGACCGGCTCAATCTTTCCACGCAACGAGCCAAGGCGATCTACAATTTCCTGGTGGTAAACGAGATTTCCAAGAGCCGGCTTTCGTTCCAGGGATTCGGCAGCACCAAGCCCATCTATCCCATCCCCGAGCAGAACGAGGAACAACGGGCCGCCAACCGCCGGGTCGAAATATTCATAGTCGAGAATTGATGAAAAGTTTCCTGTCGGCGATCCTGATTTTGGTTTTTTGCGCCGCGACGGGACAAAAACTCGACGTATATTTTGAATTTGACCGTGCCGATATTACGGACGAGGCCGCCACACGAATCAATAATTTCGTCAATAAGGACGCCGCCGTTTCCCGGATTTACGGTTATTGCGACTGGAAAGGAAGCAATGCTTACAACGACTCTCTTTCTATCAGAAGGGTGAGGGCCGTTTACAACTTTTTGGTTTCCAAAGGGGTAAAGGTCAGGGAGAACTTTGAAGCAAGGGGCTTCGGCGAGAACTTTGAGCAGTCGCCCGTGCAATCCGAAAACCGCCGGGTAACAATTGAGTTTGAAATGCCAGCGCCACCATCCGAAACCACGCTCACCGAGTCCATTCGGGGGCTGAAGGCAGGGGACAAAATCCGGTTGAAGAACATCAATTTCCACAATAACTCGGCCGTCATCCGCAGCAGTTCGCAGCCCATACTGTATGAGCTGTTATGCATCATGGAGGAAAACCCGACGCTCAAAATAGAAATCCAGGGGCATATCTGTTGCCAACTGCGCGAAGATGCAAACGACGTATCCACCGCGAGGGCGCGGGCCATCTACAATTTTTTGATCCGGAACAAAATCAATCGCAAACGGCTCTCGTACAAAGGCTTTGGCATTTCGCAGCCCATCCACCCGATCCCGGAACGCACCGAGGCCGAAGCCGACGAAAACCGGCGGGTGGAGATTATGATTGTGGAGCGGTGAAGAGTAATTTGAAAATTTGAAAATTTGGCAATTTGAAAATGAGGAAATAGAGGTGCGAACGAATCATCGCGATAATGTATTGCAAATGAGGAATTCGTTTTGAACGCAAGGTGAATTGACGAGTCAAATGGAATAAAAATGTATGTTTTAAAATGAATTCGTCGCCAATTAATTAAAATTTGGTTATTTTAGGCAATCTTCAAATTTTCAAATCTCCAAATTTTCAAATCATAAAAGTATCTTTGCCCAAACACAACTACATGGACAACCAATCCGGGCAACGGTACGCACTGCGGGGTGTTTCGGCATCCAAGGAGGATGTGCACAATGCCATCCAGAAAATTGACAAAGGACTGTTCCCAAACGCGTTCTGCAAAATCATTCCCGATCATTTAACCGGTGATGAGCAGTACTGCATCGTCATGCACGCGGACGGCGCGGGAACGAAATCGGCCCTGGCCTACGCCTACTGGAGGGAGACCGGTGATCTGTCGGTATGGAAAGGGATCGCACAGGACGCACTGATCATGAACATCGACGACCTGTTGTGCGTCGGCGTTACCGATAACATCCTGCTCTCGTCGACCATCGGCCGAAACAAGAACCTGATTCCCGGCGAGGTCCTGTCTGCCATTATCAACGGCACCGAGGAACTGATAGCCGAGCTTGGAAGCTACGGCATCACCATCCATTCCACCGGCGGCGAGACTGCCGATGTGGGTGACCTGGTGCGTACCATCATCGTCGATTCTACCGTCACGGCGCGCATCAAAAGGAGCGAAGTCATCGACAACGCGAACATCCGCCCCGGCGACGTCATCGTTGGGCTCGCCTCGTTTGGGCAAGCCACTTATGAAAGCCAGTACAACGGCGGAATGGGGAGCAACGGGCTGACTTCGGCGCGGCACGATGTCTTCGCAAAGACAGTCGCCCAAAAATTTCCGGAAACCTTTGATCCCGCCCTGCCGGCCGATCTCGTTTATTCGGGCCACATGAACCTCACCGATCCGGTACGCGACTCCCCGCTCGACGCCGGCAAACTCGTGCTTTCCCCTACGCGCACCTATGCCCCGGTGGTCAAAAAGATCCTGGAAAAATACAGTCCCGCTGAAATCCACGGCATGGTACATTGCAGTGGCGGCGCGCAGACCAAGGTGCTCCATTTCGTGGACAACGTTCACGTGATAAAGGACAATCTCTTTCCGGTTCCGCCCCTTTTCAGGATGATACACGAACAATCAGGGACCGAGTGGGCGGAAATGTACAAAGTTTTTAACTGCGGCCATCGCATGGAATTTTATGTTCCTGAGGACATCGCCGCCGGCATCCTGCACATCGCGGCCGGCTTCAATATCGAAGCGCGCATCGTGGGCAGGGTAGAGGCGTTCGAAGGAAAAAAGCTGACTATCGAAAGTGAATTCGGATCTTTTAATTACTAAAAGCATTTTGCGCCGCCAGTTCGCTCTTTGGAGCTCGGGTCCGGCTGTTAGCTCTATCTTCTTTGTGCTTAACAAAATATCCGGTTTTCCCGTAAATCACACCTCAAAGGTTTTTAACCCGAGGCGCAGCCGAATTGTAAGAAGCGCAGCTGAATAAAACTTTTGAGGTACTAAAATTGAGCACAATAAAAGGATGCCGCTGCCATCCGGGCTAGGAATTTATGGAAACATTCAACTTTGACGATACCATCGTTCTGGAGAACGAGACGGTGCTTTTAAGGCCGCTTCGCCACGAGGACCTGCCGCATCTGGAGCCTTTTGCACTTGGGGAGCCGGAAATCTGGAAGTATTCGCTCATCAGCCCCGCGGGCAGCCGTGAGGCGCTGGCTTCCTATATCGAGGCCGCCATCGCCGATCGCGAAAACCACACGGCCTATCCCTTCATCGTGTTCGACAAACGCTGCGGCCAATATGTGGGCAACACCAGATTTTACGACATCAGCCCCGCAAACGGTTACCTTCAGCTGGGTTATACGTGGTACGGAAGCGAATTTTGCGGGACGGGACTCAATAAAAATTGTAAATTGTTGCTGCTGGATTTCGCCTTCAGGGCCTTAAAAGCCGAGCGTGTCGAATTCCGTGCGCACAGCAGGAACGAGCGGAGCATTGCCGCCATGCATTCTATCGGATGCGGAACCGAGGGCCTTTTGCGGTCGCACCTTCCCGGCGCCGACGGCATTCGGCGTGATACCATCATCCTGAGCATCCTCCACAAAGAATGGGAAGATGGCTTACGCGAAAACCTGCTCAATAAAATAAAATATGGAAGCATTTCTCAAAAAGGGAATTGACAAGATGCGCTTCGGGATGAAGCGCCAGGATGTTTTGGACCTTTACGGCCCGCCGGACCGCGAGTTCCGCGACGAGGATAAAAACATCACGTGGATCTACAATATGCAACGTTGGCGCCTGACCTTTTACGAGGACGAGGAATTCCGCCTGGGATACCTGATCACGGCTCACCCGGAACTGGAACTTTTTGGCAACAGGATTGTCGGGAGGGAAGTGGAGGAGGTAAAGGCGCAGCTAAAACCCAAGGGTTTCGACAAATGGGAAGAGGAAGCCATCGACATCACCACGGCACATTTCAACGAAGATCATTGGGTCGTGCTCCAGAGCGAATTCGGAGTCGTCACCAAATTTGAATTGGGTGCGGCGCTAGTGAATGATATGTTTGTGTGGGCACACCTGTAGATTATTATAATTTATAATAAAAAAAGGCCCGAGGGCCTTTTTTTATTGCTTGTCCAGAAGTTCGATCTCAAAGATAATATTTGAATTGGGCGGGATCACGTTTCCGGCGCCGCGTGCACCATAGGCGAGATTCGCGGGGATGAAAGCGACGAGCCTGTCGCCGATGGCCATCTGCTCGAGCGCCTCGATAAAGCCGGGGATCAGGCCGTCCTTCTTGCCTGCGGTGAAGGCGAAGGGTTGGTAGCCGTTTTGTGCGGCGCGAACCGAGTCGAATTTGCCGTATTGCTCATTGACGTTGGCAAAGCTGCTGTCAAACAGGGTTCCGTCTTCAAGGTATCCCGCGTAATGGATGTAAACCTGCGATCCGGCTTCGGGTTTCTTTCCCCCCGATTTCCTTACGATCTTGTATTCCAGCCCGGTGGGCGATTTCACGGCGCCGGCACGTACTTTCGCCAGCTCGTCGACCTTTGCTTTTTTCACAGGAGCGAACTTCGCATCGTATTCGCGTTGCTTGGCTGCGGCTTCTTCCGCCATCTTCTGGCGTTTTTCGGCTTCGATGGCAGCCAGTCGCTTGTCGTCCTCGGCCTTGTTGGCCATGTAATCGGCAAAGATCTTGGCGGCGTCAAACGCTTTTGCATCGGCACCCTTGCGGATGATCGTCACCTTATTGATGAGGTCGTCCTGCACAATCTTATTCACAACGTCCTGCCCGGAAACGACATGTCCGAATACGGTGTGCTTCCCGTCCAGCCACGGCGTATCCTTGTGCGTAATGAAAAACTGGCTGCCGTTGGTACCGGCTCCGGCATTGGCCATGGACAGGATACCGGGTCCGGTGTGCTTCAGGTCGGTGATCTCGTCCTTGAATTTATAGCCCGGATCTCCCGAACCGTTCCCAAGGGGATCGCCCCCCTGGATCATGAAGTCGTTGATGACGCGATGGAATTTGAGCCCGTCGTAATACTTTTTCCCGCGCAGTTCCGCTTTGACCGAATTGTTGGTTCCTTCGGCCAGCGAAACAAAGTTTGCCACCGTGACCGGCGTTTTTTTATACTCGAGTTGCAGGAGGATTTTTCCCTTCGAGGTTTCCATTTCGGCAAAAATGCCATCCTGGCTTGGCTTGGCGGTATTCTTGGCGTTTTGTGCGTAGCCGGCGGTAAAAGTTGCCAGCACCAGCGCGATCAATTTTAATTTCATGTTCTTGTTATTTTTTTTGGGTATCGGATATTTCAACTTCAAAAATCAGGTTTGCATCTGGCGGGATTACATTTCCCGCACCCTGCGGGCCGTAGCCCAGATGCGCAGGGATAAAAATGATGGCCTTGTCACCGGGTGCCAATTTATTGATTCCTTCCAAAAATCCGGGGATCATGCCTTCCCGCCTTCCGGTCTCGAAAGGGATAGGCGCATACATCCTGGCATCGGAGCGTCGCTGGTCAAATTTTCCATATCGCCTCGCGACGTCTTCGAGGCTTGTGTCAAACATCTCGCCATCTTCCAGAAAACCCGCATAATGTACATAAATAATTTGCCCATTCTCAGGTTTTTTGCCCTCTCCCTGGTGTGTGATCAGGTACCTCAATCCCGTGGATGTTTTCTTTGCTTTTTCACGCAGGGCCTTTAGTTCGGTGGCCTTCGCTTCCTTCACTTTTTTGTACTGGCGGTCATATTCGGCCCGTTTGACCGCATCAATTTGGGCCTGCTTTTTCCGATTGGCCCGGTCGGTGGAGACATAATCGGCAAAGATCTTTTGCGCGTCAAATTTCTTGGCGGCCTCGCCCTTGCGGACAATTTCGACCGACAGGATCGCATCGTCCTGCTCTATCGAATGAACAACGTCCATCCCGCCGGTAACATAGCCGAACACCGTGTGTTTGCCGTCCAGCCAGGGAGTTTCCTGGTGCGTGATGAAGAATTGGCTGCCATTGGTTCCGGGCCCTGCGTTCGCCATTGAAAGGGTTCCCGGCCTGTCATGCTCAAGCGAGGAAATCTCGTCGCTGAACTGGTACCCCGGCCCGCCCGAACCGTCTCCCGCGGGATCGCCGCCCTGGATCATGAATTCCGGGATGACGCGGTGAAAGGTGAGGCCGTCGTAGAAAGGCTTGCCTTCAAATTCACTCGAGACAAATTTGTTTTTGCCCTCGGCCAGCGTGACGAAATTGGCCACGGTAACCGGCGCCTTGTTGTAGTCAAGGCTTGCGGTGATGGTGCCCTTCTTGGTTTCTATTACGGCGAAAAGGCCGTCGGGAAGCGAGCCGTGCGGATCCTTGCAGCCGATCAGGATCACCGCCGCGAGCAGCATCGTAAAAAATCTATTCATTCGTTGTGGCCGATTCCGGTTTGATATCGTTTAATGTGACGGTGCAGATAAGCGGTTCATTGGTGCCGATGCGTTTATTGTCGCCGTGATACCCGTATCCCATGTGCGAGGGGAACAGGAAAACCACACGCTCGTTGCGGCGCATGAGCTTGATCCCGTCGCGAAGGCCCATCATGATGTTCTGTTTGTCCACATGGTACACCTGCGGGCGAAGTTGGACTTCCGAATAGATCACGTTGCCGTCCAGGTCCTGGACCGCGTAGTCGAAATAGGCGATGTCACCGCGTTTCGGCGTAAGGGTGTCCTTTGAATTGCGGACCTCATAATAATACCAATACCCTTTTTTGGAGGCGAAGTATTTCCGTTGCGGATTGCTTCGGATGATGGAATCGATCTTGCCTTCCTCGCCTGCGATGAGTTTCTTGTTGCGTTCCACCGACTCCCGCATGAACGAACCTTCGGAATGTGAGACCGGCCGCCTGGCCTGCTGCTGGCGCGAACACGAAACAACCGCGAATGCTGCCATTATGATGATGATGTGCGATTTCATTTTTGTCCTTTTACTATGGAAACGAATTTTTCCACGGTTTCTGTTAGCGAGAGCTGCGATTTTCCGCCCGCCGCATTGATATGGCCTCCTCCGTTGAAATGCCGCCTCGCGAACTTGTTGACGTCCACGTCCCCTTTGGAACGGAACGAGATCTTCACGATATTCTCGTCGGTGTGCTCGATGAATATAGCGGTAAAATTAATGCCTTTTATGCTCAGTCCGTAGTTGACGATGCCTTCGGTGTCGCCTTTAACATAATGGTGCTCATCGAGTTCCTGCTGGCTAAGCGTGATGTAGGAAGTGGAATGTTCCGGAAGGACCACCAAATTTTTCAACGCGCAGCCAAGCAATTGCAAGCTTTCATAGGAATTGTTGTCAAACAGAGCAGGATGCACGGCGGCATTGTCCGCGCCAAGGGTGATGAGCTGGGCGGCGACGCGATGGGTTGCTGCCGTGGTCGATGCGAACCTGAAGGATCCCGTATCGGTCACGATTCCGGTATAGAGGCAGGTAGCGATGGTTTTGTCGATATGCGGGGCCAATCCCGTTTTCTCAAAAAAGTAATACAGCATCTCGCAGGTAGAGCCGATCGCGGTGTCCGAATACGTCACTTTCGCAAAATCGCCGGGTTCCTGATGGTGGTCGATCATGATAAAGGGCGCTTTCGCCGCCGAGAGCGGTTGCTCCATGTCGCCGGTGCGGTGGAGGGCATTGAAGTCCAGGGCGAAAATGATCTGTGCCGATGCGATGATCTCCTGCGCCTCCACCCTTTGCCTCTCGAAAATCAATACGGATTCCGATCCCGGAAGCCACGCCAGTGAAGGGGGAAAGTCATTCGGGGCGATCACACGTGGATCGTGCCCCTGCTTTTTCAACATGTGCCAGAGCGCGAGCGTGGATCCCATCGCATCGCCGTCGGGGCTTTTGTGCGGGATGATGGCCACTTTGGAAGGGACGGCCAAAAGTTCTGTCGCAAGCCTCGTTTGTTGTTCATCCATAAGCTGCGAAATTACGTTTTTTTGACGGATGGCCACCGATTTAACATCGCCTTACCATTTGCCTGCAAGGGAATTTCCCAGCCACGCGGCGCCTATACCGCCGATAAGGCTGCAAAGGGTGTAAAGCGTCGCCAACAGGTACTGTTGATGTTGCAACAATTCAAGGTTTTCCTGCCCAAACGCCGAAAACGTGGTGAAACCGCCGCAAAACCCGGTGGCAAGCAATAACCGCATCTGTTCCGAAGCGTATTTGCCCGAGATCCCGTAAATTACCCCGATGATAAGGCACCCAAGGATATTGACCAGCAGCGTGGGCCACGGGAACCCGCCCGTCGTTTTGATCCAAACCGAAATCAGGAAACGCATCACGCTCCCCATCGCGCCGCCCGCTGCTACCAAAAGGGCTGCCTTTGCCAGTGATTGGTCCATCGCAATAAATTTTGTCGGTGCAAGTTTATGTTTTTGTTCACAACCTTTTAAATAATTTTACGCCGAATTGATTTCCCGATGAAGATACTGTCTGTTATCGCCTTTGCCTTTTTCGCGCTTTCGGTCCGTTCGCAGGGCGACTTTGGCAGCGGCGGCGGGGTCCGGATGCCTTCGGGAAGCGGGATCATGTCAGGCGCGGCAGTCCCGTCGGTACCCAAGATCATTGGCAATGCAACGATTAAGGACGAACCCGTAAAATCGACATTCAAGATAGGCGAGGAGCTCCCCAAGAGCATTTTCGACAAACCCGAGACTTTTGTCAATCCCAATGAGCGGCTTCGGGATGAACTCAACAAGAAAGCGATCGGGGATTTGCAGGTTGCCTCGGGCCAGGACATGGTCTTCAGGGAGATAAGGACCAATTCCCTTACCGCGAGGATCAGGTTCAGGGACCATGAGGATCCCGATGGCGACATGATCCGGATCTACTGCAACGGTGTGATCCAGAAGTATTCGGCACAACTTCACAACGATTTCCAGGAGATCGAGCTGACGCTCGTCAGGGGGAACAACGAGCTTGAATTCGAGGCGCTCAACCAGGGGCTGTCCGGTCCCAATACCGCCGAATTCGAGGTCGTCGACCAGGACGGGACGCTGCTCGCCACCCACAAATGGAACCTCAATACCGGATTCAGGGCTAAAATCGTCATCCACAAAAACTGACCTTCGGGCCATTTGCGACCTGTGTTAATTTGCGCTATTTTTGCACATGCAACACAACGTCCTCATTCTCGATTTCGGTTCCCAATACACGCAGCTCATCGCGCGCCGCGTTAGGGAACTCAACATTTTCTGCGAAATTTTTCCTTACAACCACGTTCCGGAAGACCTTGCCTCGTTCAAGGCCGTGATCCTATCCGGCAGCCCGTTTTCGGTCCGGGCCGATGACGCACCCCATCCCGATCTTACCCGGATCAGGGGAAAATTGCCGCTGCTGGCCGTTTGTTACGGGGCGCAATACCTGGCACACTTCAACGGGGGCGAAGTCGCACCTTCCAATACCCGCGAATACGGGCGCGCCAATCTTTCTTACATCAAATCGGGCGAACCGTTTTTCCAGGGCGTCCCTCCGCAATCGCAGGTCTGGATGTCCCACAGTGACACGATCAAGAGTTTGCCCACCGGCGCTGTTCGCCTGGCCAGCACGCACGATGTCGAAAACGCCGCCTACCGGATTGACGGGGAGGATACCTATGCCATCCAATTCCACCCGGAAGTTTTCCATTCCACCGACGGGAAGCAGATGCTCGAAAATTTCCTGGTGGGCATCGCACATGTGCCGCAAAACTTTACGCCCGGGGCTTTTGTCGAGGAAATCGTGGGTGAGCTAAAGGCCAAACTTGCCGATGATAAAGTGGTGCTCGGCCTTTCCGGCGGGGTGGATTCCACGGTGGCGGCAGTGCTTCTCAACAAGGCGATCGGCAGGAACCTATATTGCATCTTTGTGAATAACGGGCTTTTGCGCAAGGACGAATTTGAGAACGTGTTGCACCAATACAAGGATATGGGGCTCAATGTCAAGGGCGTCGATGCCACCGACCGGTTCATGTCGGCGCTGGCGGGAATTTCGGATCCCGAAGCCAAACGCAAAGCAATCGGCCGCACTTTCATCGAGGTTTTTGACGATGAGGCGCACCTTCTGGAAAATGTCAAATGGCTTGCCCAGGGAACCATTTACCCCGATGTCATCGAATCGGTTTCGGTCAAGGGGCCATCGGCGACAATCAAGTCACATCACAATGTCGGCGGGCTTCCCGATTTCATGAAACTAAAGGTCGTGGAACCCCTTCGCATGCTTTTCAAGGACGAAGTGCGCCGCGTTGGCGCATCGCTGGGGATCGATCCCGAACTGCTTGGAAGGCATCCGTTTCCGGGGCCCGGGCTCTCGATCAGGATATTGGGAGACATCACTTTGGAAAAAGTTCGTATATTGCAAGAAGTTGACGCCGTGTTCATTAACGGTTTGAAATCATGGGGATTGTATGACAAGGTTTGGCAGGCGGGTGCGATCCTGTTGCCGGTTGACAGTGTCGGGGTGATGGGCGACGAAAGGACCTACGAAAAAGTCGTGGCACTCCGGGCCGTAGAGTCCACCGACGGAATGACCGCCGACTGGGTCCATCTTCCATACGAGTTCCTGATGAAGGTTTCCAACGATATCATCAACAAGGTCCGCGGGGTCAACAGGGTGGTCTACGAC
>JAEWCF010000031.1 GCA_023390775.1 Bacteroidota bacterium
GCCTTAGCCAAGACCATGCCACCACTTGAAATAATTACAATCGCAATGCGGGGATTGGATATCTTTCAATAAGTTTGTGTAAAACCAATTGCCGATGACCCAGGAAAAACTTTTGCAAATGATCGCCGACAAGGACGAACATGCCTTTTCCCGCATGTACGACATGTATGCCAAAAGCCTGTTCGCGGTGATTTCCAATCTCATCCGCGACCGCGAGGAAGCCGAGGACGTGCTTCAGGAGGTTTTTGTCAAGATTTGGAAAAACATCGACTCGTACAATGAATCCAAGGGCCGGTTTTACACGTGGATACTCAACATTTCCCGCAACGCGGCCATCGACCGTCTGCGATCAAAAGGGTATAACAACAGCCGCAAAAACCTATCGGCGGACAATTTCGTAAATCTGCTCGACGACAATACGCGGCTCAACAACCGAATCGATGTCATCGGGATCCGCGATTTTGTCAAAAAGCTGAAACCGAAATGCATCCAATTGATCGAACTTCTGTTCTTCAGGGGATTCACCCAGCAGGAAGCCTCGGATGAGCTCCAGATCCCGCTTGGGACCGTCAAGACGCAGAACCGCAATTGTATTAACGACCTCAGGAATTACCTACAGATATAATGGACACAAGGGATTTGACCGGATCGGGAAACCTGGAATTATACGTTTACGGACTCTTGCCCGAAGACGAATCGCGCCGCATCGCAGCGCTGGCGGCCGAAAACCCGCAATTGCGTGAGGAAATCGAGCAGATTGAGCTGGCGGTGATCGACCTCTCATCGGCCTTTTCGCCGTTCATCCCGGCCTCGGTATACCGCCGCATCAGCAATCAGATCGCACCGGGAGTTTCACCTTCGATGCAGGTCGTGGAAAAACGCGGGTTCAACTGGGCGGCGCTCACGGGTTGGGCTGCGGCCGTGCTTTTGATGCTGGGAGTAGGCTATTTCTATAAGGAATTGGACGAACGCAATGACCGCGTGGCCGATATCGAAAAACAAAAATCCTCCCTGCAGGAAACCATTGCCACACTGGAAGCCGAGAAAAAATCGGGGGAAGAGGCACTCGCCGTTGTCCGCGATCCTGCCAATACGGTGGTCTCCCTCGGTGGACAGGCCGTTTCGCCGCAGTCGGTTGCGAAGGTTTACTGGAACCGCGAGACGCAATCGGTCTACGTGGATGCACAGGGCCTGCCCCGCCCGCCACAGGGAATGGTGTACCAGGTGTGGGCGCTCAAGCTCAACCCGTTGACGCCAGTGAGCATCGGGCTTCTTGATAACTTCGATACCGATGCGCGCAAGATCTTCGCGGTTGCGCAATCATCGGATGCGGAGGCGTTCGGGATCACGCTCGAGCCTGCCGGAGGAAGCGCCAGCCCGACACTCGAGCAGCTTTACGTCCTGGGCAAGGTCTAGTTCTTATTGTATTTTCGGTACCGCCAGTAAACGATGGCCGAGAACAATAGAAATCCGGCCAACACATAGAGGTAAACCGTCACGTTCTGCCGTTCGCCCGAGGCATAGGAGTGCAGTCCCGACAGGTGGAAATTCACCCCGAAATACGTCATCAGGATCGAGGCGAAAGCCAGCACGCTCATGAAATTGTAGATGAATTTTCCCCGAAGCGCAGGCACGAACCGCATGTGGATCACGAACGCATAGACCATGATGGAAATCAAAGCCCAGGTTTCCTTCGGGTCCCAGCCCCAATACCTTCCCCAGCTCTCGTTTGCCCATTGCCCGCCCAGGAAGTTGCCAATGGTGAGCATGACCAGCCCGATGGTGAGCGCCATTTCATTGATGTAGGTGATTTCCTTGATATGTAGCTGCATGCGTGCGCGGTTGGCCGGATTGGTGAACAGCATCAGCAACATCGCGACGATCCCGAGCACCATGGCCAGCGTGAAAGGCCCGTAACTCGCGACGATAACCGCCACGTGGATCATCAGCCAATAGGAATTGAGCACCGGCTGGAGATTGGCGATTGCCGGATCCATCCAACTCCAGTGCGCAATCATCAGGATCATCGACGCGACGAAGGTTCCCGAAGCGACCGTCAGCTTTGATTTTCGGTCAAAGGCCAGCGTGAAGAACATGGTCGCCCACGCCACATAGATCATGGATTCGTAGGCATCGCTCCAGGGCGCGTGTCCCGAAATGTACCAGCGCACGATGAGGCCGAGGGTATGGATGGCGAAGAAAATGCCGATAAGGACATGGAAAGCGTTGATGACCAGCCGAATCCAGCGCCGGTTGTGCAAGATGCTGATGATCGTCAGCGACAGCATCAACACCCCGGCCAGCATGTACAGGTAATACAGGTTCTTGAAAACGTCGTATTTGTTATAGAGAATTTCGGATGTGATCTTATCTTCCGCGGGCATCACGCGGCTGCCGTACCTGGACTGGAATTTTTTGATCCCGCCGAGGTAAAAATCAGGCTCCTTATAACTCCCTGCGGCCGCCGCATTCTTGAGCGACAGCAGGTAAATGGGAAGGATCTGCTGGGTAAAGGTCGAGTCCATCCCCTTGAGCCCCGCGTGCTGGAGTTCCATGTAGTTGACCCATTTGTCGTTTGGATCGTTGGGGACCGGAAATATTTTGAGGATGCTGCCCGAAAGCGCCGAATTGAGGAGGTTGACCTTTTTGTCGGTTTCGATAAAGTCTTTCTGGAACTGGTTGGGCACGGCCGCGGCGTAGGCGGGTTCGAGATAAGGCGAAAGTTTGTAGTTGCCCGTACCATCGAAAAAATCCAGGAATTTGGCGTACTTGGCATCGTCCGCAATCCCGATGATGCGCCTGAGGCTGTCGTTCCCGGGTTTGAGGTAAACGAGCGGGATCTCGAACCATGCATTGGGGAACTGGGTCATCGATAGGAAAACCTGGTCCGAATTCAAGCCCTCAAAATTGTCCTTCTTGGAGACCTTCCGCAGCAGCTCGGATGAAAAGGTGTTGACCGGTTTCATCCGGCCGCCCTGGTCCTGGATCACCAAACGCGCAAACTTGGCGGCATGTTCTTCTGAGACGGCATTGTCCAGGATGAATTTTTTGGCCTCCTGCCGTGACGGACGGTTGTTGTGGTCATGCTGAGCCGAGACGCCCGCCGAGAACAGCAAAATTATGGCAAGCGCAGCCTTTTTGGCCTTGACCTTCTCAAGTTTGCGCTTGAGGTCGGCGAACCGGGAATGTTTGGTGAACATGATCGCCATCATCCCGAAGAACAACATGAAATAACCCAAGTAGGTAATGTTGGTTCCCCAGAAGTCATGGTTGACCGAAAGCACCGTTCCCTTTTCATCCGGGTCAAACGAAGCCTGGAAAAAGCGATAGCCCTTGTGGTCCAGGACGTTGTTCATGAAGATCCGCGCATCGAAAGGCTTTTCATCGAGGACCGTAACCTGGCTCTCAAAGGAGGAATAGCTCTTCTCGGTCCCGGGATACTTGCTCGCGATGAAGTCGTTCAGCTTTACCTTGAACGGCAATGTGTAGACCTTGCTTCCGTAGAAAACGGTAAAGTCCAGCCCGTCGATCGTAACCGATTTCGGCTCGCCCATCTTGCCCTTTGCCCCCGTGAGGGTCACCTGCCGGGTCGTTCCGCCCGAATTGATATTGACCGTGAGGGCGTCGTCGGTCTGTTTGTCGGTGTAGTCGTTGTTGGAAGCAAAACCCTTGCGGCCTCGAACGGCAACCTCGGGAAACACGAACTGCGCCCCGCCGAGGTTGTAAAGCGAGCGCATCATCAGCGGTTGTACCGAATCCTTGGCCACGCTCCCCTGCTTTTGGTCGGCCATGCGCATGTACCGGCCCTCAAACGGCGAGGAAATCGTATATCCGTCTTCCCCCGTCGTGATGTTGATGGCGCCCTTGGTCGGTTTGTTGAGGGCGAAAAGCATGTTGTGGATATTATCCACGCGTCCCTCTTCCAGATAATGTTCGTGGCGCGTGCCATCGCCCGATTCGACGAGTTTCAGGTACACCTTACCCTTCGGATCTGGTTTGATGGCCTCTTCGGCGTTCATCACGAAACCGGCATAGTCAACCGAAAATTTCTTGTCGTCAAAATTACCCGAAAGCGAAAAATCATTGTCGGTAACCGGGGAGAGCAGCAACGGTTTCTCAAAGACCCGCCGGCGCATCTCGCCCTGGTACTCGCCGTCCACAAAAACCGTGATGTAGGTCCTGTCGCTGAAAATCTCGTTTGCGGCCTGCCCTTCGCGGATCGGCATTACGCCTTCATAACTGATATACCGCGTCACAAAGGCCCCGAGCAGGATGAAGACGAAGGCGATGTGGAGCGTCAGGGTGGCCCACTTCTCCTTTTTGTAAAGTTTGTACCGACGGATGTTGCCGAGGAAATTCAGCATGAAAACAAACATGATAGCCTCAAACCACCAGGCGTTGTATACGATGATTCGCGCAGTATCGGTATTGTAGGCATCCTCGATAAACGTGCCGGCAGCCATTGCGGCGGCAAAAGCAATAAAAAGAAACGCCATGAGCCTCGTAGAAAACAGGAAGGAGAAGAATTTATTTTCCATTGCGGAAGGTGGGAATTTTTGTGCTGCAAAAGTAGGGAAAATTTTATGGCCATCCCAGTGTTGGCCGCCCGGCTTTTGGGCAACCGATTCAAATTTTCGCGCGGTCGTTGCGGCATTTTTCATACTTTAGCGGCATGGTCAAAATCGGGATTATAGGTTCGGGAAATGTGGCGGTCCACCTGGCTGTTGCATTTTGCGGCTCTCCCGAAATTTCCTTTGCCGGACTGTATGCCCGAAATCCGGAAAAGCTTCCCGCAACCTATGCCGGGCCTGTTCTTGGCGATCTTTCGGAACTGTCGCAATGTGACCTGGTGATCATCGCGGTCGCGGACGACGCCATCGCATCGGTCGCGGACGCATTGCCCTTTGAGGGCAGGATCGTGGCCCACACATCCGGCAGCCGTCCCCTTGAAGACATCGGCACAAAAAATCACGGCGCCTCCTTTTACCCGCTGCAGACCTTTTCCCGCGACCGCCGGCTGGATTACCGCCAGATCCCGGTTTTCCTCGAAGCCGCCCGGGATTCCGACTACGGGGTTTTGGAAGCCGCCGCGTCCCTATTTGGCGAGTGCAGGCGAATCGATTCGAAGCAGCGGCGTGCCATTCACCTGTCGGCCGTATTCGCGTGCAATTTTGCCAACCACATGTACGTCCTTGCCGACCGGCTATGCCGCGAACACGATGTACCCTTCTCGATGCTCCGGCCGCTCATCCGCGAGACGGCGGAAAAAGTCCAGTCCATGGAACCTCTGCAGGCGCAGACGGGGCCGGCCATTCGGGGCGACCGGAAGACCTTGTCGGCACACATGGAGATGCTCGCCGATGTGCGGATCCGCAGCCTGTATGCCGATATCACCCAATCCATCCAATATGAATCAGAAAAACTATAAGGAGCTCATGAACGGCATCAGCGCCTTCATCCTCGACGTGGACGGCGTGCTCACCGATTCGTCGGTACACGTCACCTCAACGGGCGAGATGCTTCGCACCATGAATATCCGGGACGGCTACGCCATGAAGGCAGCCGTGGACAGCGGGTACAGGGTTTGCGTGATTTCAGGCGGGACCAATGAGGGCGTCCGGATCCGGCTCCAAAATCTGGGCATCACCGATGTCCACCTGGGCGCCGGCGACAAGGTGGCCGTATTGGAACTTCTGCTTGAAAAGTACAACCTCCTGCCCGAAAATATACTCTACATGGGCGACGACATACCGGACTACCACGTGATGAAGCGCGTGGGCCTGCCCGCTTGCCCGCAGGACGCCGCACCGGAAATAAAGGGGCTGTCGCGCTATGTTTCCCACCGCGAAGGAGGACGGGGCGCGGTCAGGGACGTGATCGAACAGGTCATGAAGGTACAGGGAAAATGGATGGAATTTTTTGATGCGAAATATGATTAAATGGCTTGAACTCGTCAGGTACCAGAATCTGGTCCTGTTGGCATTGATGCAATTGCTTTTCCGCTTCGGCTTCCTCAAACTGCAGGACATCCCGCTCGCGCTTACCAATGTGCAATACCTATTGCTGGTGGCCGCGACCCTTTGCCTGGCCGCAGCGGGATACGTGCTCAACGACATTCACGATCAGGATACGGACCGGCACAACCGGCCGCAGCGGCTTACCGTTGGCCACGGCATATCTGAAAAAGCGGCGTACAATGCCTACTTCGTGCTCAATGTTGCGGGTGTGCTTTGCGGTTTCTTCCTCTCGAACATCATCGGGAAACCGGTTTTTGCGGCGATCTTTATCTGCATTGCGGCGGTCCTGCACCTCTACGCGACGAGCCTCAAGCAGAGCCTGCTCGTGGGCAACATCCTTGTGGCGGTTTTACTGGCCTTTTCAGTGTACATCATCGGGATTTTCGATCTTTATCCCGTGCTCAATGCCGAAAACAGGGCCCTGCTTTCCATCGTTTTCCAGATCCTGATCGATTATGCGGTGTTTGCGTTCCTGATCAATTTTATCCGCGAGATCGTCAAGGACCTCGAGGACGTCGACGGCGATTACAACCAGGGAATGAACACGCTGCCCATCGCACTCGGGGTCGCCCGGACCTCCCGCGTGGTTTTCTACCTGAGCATTGTCCCGATTGCAGTATTGTTCTTCTACATCAATAAATTTTTTATGTCGGCCGGGCTCTATTTCGCAGCCATTTATGCATTCGCGCTCGTGGTGGCCCCACTGGTGTATTTTTCAATCAGGTTATGGGGCGCCAAACACAAGGCCGAATACCACCACCTCTCCAACGTGCTCAAGTTCGTGCTGTTGTTCGGCATCCTTTCCATCCTGGTCGTCTCACTGAATATCCGCTACAATGCTCAGGGATAAATTAAAAGGCGTCAGGATCGTTTTGGCATCGGGGTCGCCGCGGAGGCAGCAGTTCTTCCGGGACCTTGACGTGGATTTCGAAATCAGGGTGCGCGAGGTGGAGGAAGTCTATCCACCCGGATTGCAGTCGCATGAAATCCCGGAATTCCTCTGCAAGCTCAAAGCCGGCGCATTTCCTGACCTCGCCCCGGACGAACTCCTTGTGACCAGCGACACGATCGTCTGGCACCGAAACCGCGCACTGGGCAAACCTGTGGATTTTGACGATGCGATGAACATCCTTCGGGCGCTGCAGGGAGACATGCATGAGGTGATCACGTCGGTGTGTTTCAAAAGTGCCGGCAGGGCCGATATCATCACCGAAACGACCCGCGTCCTGTTCAACAGCCTTGACGACGACGCCTTAAAGTATTATCTTGAACATTACCGCCCGTATGACAAGGCCGGAGCCTATGGCATCCAGGACTGGATCGGGCTCGTGGGCGTGGCCCGGATCGAGGGTTCGTATGCCAATGTGATGGGAATGCCGGTGGATCGGGTGTACCAATACTTAAAATCATTTACGCCATGATGCTTTTTATCAACGGTTTTGAAAAACAGGCGGTCTCGACTGCCGTGCTCCTGGTCGTCGTGCTGACGCTCCGGTATGTGGCCGTTTCGCTGGTGCGAAGGTACTCGGCGATAAGCCAGGTGCTTGAGTTCAGGGCAAACCTGGTGATCAAGTACATCAGCATCTTTGTCACCGTGGTGACGGGGCTCGCCTTGTTCGTGATCTGGGGCGTCGACGCGGCGAACATCTTCGCGACGGTCACCGGGATCATGACGCTGATTGGCGTGGCGCTGTTCGCGCAATGGTCGGTGTTGAGCAATATCACATCGGGCGTCATCCTGCTTTTTTCGTTCCCATTCAAGATCGGCGATACCATCCGCATCCACGACAAGGATTTTCCCATCGAGGCCGAAATCGAGGATATCCGCGCCTTCCATACGCTGCTGCGCACATCCGAAGGCGAGATCATCTCCTACCCCAACAACCTGCTGCTTCAAAAGGGCGTAACGATCGTACAGCCCACGCTGGAACCGCGCGAGTTCACCGATTAATAAAAATTCCCCTGTTAAAATATGCGAATGTTGCAAAATTTTGTCATTCGTATGTAAGAGATTGGCGAGGCAACGGGCGCATCTTTGTAAAGTTTGCGCAGGGTTTCTGCGCGGCCTTTTTTCCTTATGCCGACAGATACGCTCAAGTTCCCGTTCTATGCCAAGCTCGCCTTTACCCTGGTGAGCCTGATCGCCATTTTCGTCATCCTTTGGCTCGGGCAGGGCATCGTCACGCCCCTGCTGATCTCGATGCTGTTTGCCATCCTGCTCGATCCGTTCGCGAGATTCTTGCAGCGCAAGCTTAAGTTCCCGCACGTAATTGCCGTACTGACAACCGTTTTCCTGCTCATGCTGTTTTTTGTCGGGCTGATCTTTTTCCTCTCCTGGCAGATCAGTGACATGGTCAGCGATTGGGACAAGATCAAGGCAAATGTAAACATCCACATTTCCAATCTCCAGCGGATGATCTACGAGAATTTCAACCTGACCTACCGGGAACAGAACGAACTCCTGGACGATGCCACCTCGCAATCCAAGGGGTTTGTGGGACAGACGCTGATTTCGGTCACCGACACGCTCATGAACAGCATCCTGTTGCCGATCTATACCTTCCTGATCCTTTTGTACAAGACGCACTTCGTCAAATTCCTGTGCAAGCTCTTTAGCATGGAACACCACCCAAAGCTGCAGCAGATCCTCGCCCAGGTCAAGATTTCGATCCAAAGCTATATCAGCGGGCTTTTCGTGCAGATGCTCACCGTCAGCGCGCTCACCACGGTCGGGTACATGATCGTGGGGGTCGAATATGCCTTCCTGCTGGGCGTGATGACCGGCCTCCTGAACCTTATCCCCTACATCGGGATCCTGATCGCCGCCGTGTTCTCCATTGCCGCGTCGCTTACGGGTTCGCCGGACCTGAACATCATCCTCGGCGTGGTGATCGTCAACATCATCGTGCAGTTCATAGACAATAACTTCCTGGTTCCGATGATCGTCAGTTCAAAGGTGGAAATCAATGCGTTGGTCTCCATTGTGGGAATCATCATCGGAGGAGCCATCGCAGGCGTGGCCGGCATGTTCCTCGCCATACCGATGATCGCCATCCTAAAGGTGATTTTTGACAGGATCGACCCGCTCCGGCCCTGGGGATATCTCATGGGCGACGACCTGCCCAAGACCTGGCGTTGGCGAAACCTCAAGTTCCCGCTGTACAGCCCGCATTCCACAACCGATACGCTGACAATCTCGGAGGAGGCGCCGCCGGTCATCTTTACCGAAACCATTACAAAACCCGATACCGAAGAAAAATGAAAGAACAACAAACCCAGGAAGCCGTGGCAGAATTCCGGCCGCCAGGCGCCTTTCGCAGGTTTCTGATCGGGATGGGGGACACGTTCCTCTTTTTGGCGCGGCTGGTACGCGAAACCTTCTCACGCGGTTTTGAATTCAATGAATTCCTGCGCCAGTGCTACATGATCGGCAACAAGTCGCTCGCGCTGATATCGGTTACCGGAATCATCGTCGGCTTGGTGCTTACGATCCAGTCCAGGCCCGTACTCGTGGATTTTGGCGCCGAGAGCATGCTCCCGGGCATGGTCGCGATTTCCATCATCAGGGAAATGGGGCCCGTCATCACCGCGCTTATCTGCGCCGGAAAAATCGGATCGGGGATGGGCGCCGAACTCGGTTCGATGCGCGTCACCGAGCAGATCGATGCCATGGAAGTCTCCTCGACCAACCCGTTCAAGTTTCTAATCGTGCCCCGCGTGCTGGCCGCCACCTTCATGCTGCCGTTACTCACGCTCTATGCCGATGCACTGGGCATCCTGGGAAGCTGGGCGGGAGCCAACATTAAGGGGACCATCAACATCGTGCTGTTTACCTCGCAGGCTTTCGCAGGGGTTGATTTCATGGATCTCATTCCGGCTGTGATCAAGTCGTTTTTCTTCGGGCTGGTCATCGGCCTGGTG
>JAEWCF010000043.1 GCA_023390775.1 Bacteroidota bacterium
ATTTACCAGGTCTATCGATACCTGTATTTCACCCGATTGTGCCTGGATGCAGGTTGCAAAAATCAAGGAAGCGCCGACTAGGAATTTTTTCATATCAAGTTTTTTCGTTGGTTGAGATATTTGGTCAAAAGTTACAGCTTTTCTTTTACAATTGCCGTGAGGACCTTGCAGCGGAAGACCGACGATGATATCAGGAATGCAATATTTCCCGTCGCCGCCGTGGATTTCGTTTAAATGTCGTTTAACTTGGAATAATGGCGAATGTCGTCATCGAATTGTGCAACATGGAAGATATTCCGCAACCTGCAGGGAGTAATCCAACTGACGTTCAGGTTCAGCGCGTCAATCAAACTTATTGCGCAGGTAGTACTTCCCATCGAGTTCCTCGTCAAAGTCGTCAATGGCCAGTGGCTTGGGCTTCGGCTTGCTCGCACACGCCTTTTGTTTCCAGAGTTCAAAACGGTCCTTGCTGAGCCTTTTGCGCATGATCTCGGTGACGTCTTTTTCGGGAAGCCCGAATTCGGCTCGGATGACTTCAAACGGTTTGCGCTCTTCCAGCGCCATGGCAACAAGGCGCTCCAATTGGTCAGGTGTAAGTTCGGGACGACTGCTTTTTTTCATTGCCGAGTAAACCGATAAGAATGAATTGTTTACCCAATATTAAAAAAAAATCGATTCGGTTTTTCAGGCATCCGGAATTTTTTTTCCGACGCTTTTGGCATCGGGCCGATGCTCAAACGGAATCTTCAATAGGCTCGACAATTGGTTGTTTTGTTCGGGAAGCATGTGGGTGTCGACGCCGTAAACGATCTCGCCGGGCTCAAGATGGAGCAAGGTCCCGAAGATGCGGTCCCAAATGGAAAATATGTTGCCATAATTGCTGTCGGTAAACGGCAGCCTGTAATGATGGTGGACGCGGTGCTGCCCCGGGGTAACGAATACATATCCCAAAATTCGGTCTAAAACTGGCGGGAAGAAGATGTTGGCATGGATAAATTGGGAAAAGACTACCGAAAGCGATTGGTAGAGGAACACCAGCCACATGGGCGCACCGGTAATCAGAACGGCCACTAACGTAAAAAAGAACCGGATGACGCTCTCCCCGGGATGGTGCCGGTTGGCCGATGTCGTGTCAATCCACGTATCGGTGTGGTGGATCAGGTGGAAACGCCACATCCATTTCACCCGATGTTGCACCACATGCGCCAGGTAGGCCCCCACAAGGTCCAGCAAGAGCAACCCCAAAATCAGCGAGCCCCAAGGACCCAAATGGAGCCAATGAATGATCCCGAATTCTTCATCGGTACCCCATTCTGCCGCCATCAGCAGCAAAAATGCCAGCGCAAAATTGACCGCGATCGTGGTCAGGGTAAAAAAGATATTAATGGAGGCGTGATGCCACCGCCGATAGTTGAAATGGCGTTCGGGCGCCAGGTTTTCAAGCATCCAGAATAAAGCGATTCCACCCGCGAGGATGAGACCGCGGTGAAGGGACGGGATGGACGAGAAGTAATCGATTAGCCGGTCCATGTCCAAATGTAACGAGTTTTGCGCTCCGACAGGCCCAAACGGAGAAAATTTACCCTATTGCCATCAAATTCAACTACGGCGAAAGCGCCCTAATCCTTAAGCAGCCGGCCGAAACTGCCCTGAGGCACGTTCATCATGACAATGGCCCCGATGATCAGGACAATGCCCAACCATTGCATGGCGACGACCTGTTCGCCCAAAAGCACAAAGGCCATCATGACCGATACGGGCAGCTCAAGCGCCGATACGATGCTCCCCAAACCAATGCCCGTGAGCGGAAACCCGGCATTCATCAAAAGCGGCGGGATCACGGTGCCGAAAAGTGCGATCAGGATTCCCCATTTGTAGAAGATGTCGTAATTGTATTCGTGGGTTTGCGTGACCGCGGCAAAGAGGAACACGACCACCGCGCCACCGAGCAACATGTAGAGGCTTCGCTGGGCCGCCGAGATGTGGACCGCCACGCGGTTGGAGGCAAACATGGTGGTGGTAAAGGAAGCGGCTGCCAGGATTCCCAGGGCAACGCCGCGCCAGTCGGGAAGCTCACGGCTTGAAAGCAGGTTGGTCGCCAGCGACGTGCCCAGAAGGACAATCGCCACGGCGATGAGTTTTAGGGAAGACGGGCGCTTTCGTTCAAGCATCCATTCCAACAGCACGCCCATCCAGACGGTCTGCATCAGGAGCACGATCCCGATGGACACCGGAATGTATTTCACCGCCAGGTAGTAGAAAATGCTGGTCAGGCCTGTCGAGGTTCCCGTCAGCATGAGGTACAGGATGTTGCGGGGCGTGGCGGCAACGACCTCATTGCCTTTTCGCATCCGGCTCATGGCGTTGATGATCAAAATCGCGATGATCCCGATGATGAATTGTGCCGAAATGACCTCCGCCGGGCTGTACGGGTTGCCGGTGACGCCGGTATCCGAATATGCCAGTTTCACGAAAGTCGCCAGCATGCCGTAACTTGTAGCGCCCAAACCCACCAAAACAACTCCCTTCAATACATTCTTTCCGGCCATGCCCAAAATTTTGTGCGAAGATAATCAACCGCCTTAAATTGATCCCTGTTACCGCGATTTTTGCAGGATATCGGCAATTTTGACAGGAATCTCATCAAAGTCCCGCAGGTTCATCGGTTTGATCAGGAAACCCTTTGTGCCCAGCTTCATGCAGCGCACCTCGTATACGGGGTTCAGCGTCGAGGAATAGACAAACGACGGAATGCCCGAAAGTGCGGGATTTGCGCAGATCCGTTCAAGGGCCTCGATCCCGTTCATGATGGGCATGTTGATGTCCGTGAGGATGATATCGGGTTTTCTGTTTCGGGGATCGGCAAGAAAATCGAGCATTTCGCGGCCGTTCTTGACCCATTGTACCGACTCGAATTCCGGATGCTTCGAGAACGAGTTTAGCATGAGTTCGCCATCGTCCTGATCGTCCTCCGCAATGAGTATGGTGTAGGGGGTTTTCATGGCTTTGCGAACACTACGGGGAAGAACAGGTTAAAGGTGGATCCCTGGCCCACAACACTCTGGGCCTCGATGCGCCCGTGGTGGTTTTCCATGATTTTTTTGCAGATGGCAAGGCCGATGCCATTCCCCGAAAATTCGTCCCGCATGTGCAGCCTTTGAAAGATCGTGTATATCTTTCCTATCTGCGAGGCTTCCATCCCGATTCCATTGTCGGAGATGGCAATGTGGTGGAATTGGCGCTGCGGTTCAAGCGGGTCTATGCCGTCGGCGACGGATGTCGTGATCTTGACTTTTGGCGGCACTCCCTTCCGGCTGTACTTGATCGCATTCGAGAGAAGATTGGAGAAGAGCTGGCGCATCTGGATCTTGCTCCCTTCGATTTCGGGGAGCTCCGTGAGGGAAATGGTTGCGTTGTTTTCCCGGATCATCAATTCAAGGTCGTCGAGGACTTCCCGCATCACGCGGTTGAGGCTGATGGGCGACATTTCGGCGCGGGTTGCGCTGAAGGCATATTTTACAAGGTCGTCGACCAGCGAATTGAGGCGCACCGCCGATTGGTTGATCACGTTCATGCTTTTGAGCTCACTGCCGGTGAAGAGTTCGGATTTTGCCTCCGCCAGGTGCGAGGTATAGGTGAGTATTTTGCGAAGCGGTTCCTTTATATCATGCGAGATCACATGGATGAACTGCTCGAGATTTTCGTTTGAGCTGTTGAGTTCCTGCACCTTAAGTTCCAATTTTCGCTGGTAGTGCAAAAGCGCGTCCTCATGCCGCCTTTTTTCGGTGAGGTCCGTAATGACCACGCCTATCGCCTCGACATTCGGGTACAGGTCGGAGAAGGAGGCCAGAACGTGGACTTCCCCGCCCGTGTCGGTCTTCAGAATGATCTCGGACTTGCTGGGACCCGAAATCAAACCGCTGCGCAACCGGTTGAAATCGCTTAGCGCCCCCGTGTATTCGGCGAAATAAGTACCTGTGATTTTGTTTGCCGGACGCCCGACAAGTTTGGCGAAGTGTTCGTTGCAATAAAGAATGAGGCCTTCGTCCGAAAGGCTTAGGGCGCCCTCGCCGAATTTTTCGATCAGGACCCGGTAGGTATAATCGGCGCTGACCATCGAATAGACCTGCGGCGCTCCGTCCCGGGTGACCACAAGCGCATCCACCGACCCGTTGCGGATCGCCTCGACAATCCCCGAGGATTCATCAAGCCTGTGCCTGAGTTCGGCGATTTCGGCCTCGAGCGCGGCAATTTTATCCTTTTCCTGCATCAGTCACATGAATATCAAGCATCTTCAGTACTTTCTCGGTTTGGGACAAATCCCCGAGCACCAGGCGGCGCGGTAGGGGGAGCGTCCTCACCAGTGTAGGGATGGCGATGATTTCGTGCTCAACTGCTCTGTGTTTTTCCTTGTTTACATCCACAATTTCAAGCGCATAGCGCCCATCGAGATGGTTGTCGCAAATGCGCCGGAGGTTCTCCACCGCACGCGCCGACTGTGGCGTCATGCCCGCGATGAAAAGCATCAGGTTGATTTGGGACTGCCCTGCCGGGTTTTTTTCTTTCTGCACCTTACGTGTTTAATGGTTTTATATTGAGCCCCACGAGCACTCTTTCCTTGTTGGACAGGTCTCCGATTATTTTCCTGATGGGTTCCGGTACGCGCCGCACGAGCGTCGGGACAGCCAGGATCTGGTCGCCTTCGGCAAGTTGCGGTTTTTCAAGCAGGTCGATGATCTCGATGGAGTAAATGCCCTCCAGGAATTCATCGGCATAGCTTTTCAGATTCTGCAACGCGCGGATGGACGTCGGGGTCTGTCCGGCGATGTAGAGCAAGAGTTGCCATTCTGCCTTCTTACTTTTCATGGCCCGCATTTTTAATGATATCTTTTCGCATCTCCTCAGTTGCCTTGAGGATGCTCAACTCTTCGGCAGCCGACTCGAATTCGTTCTTCAGCGCTTCGATGTTGGCCTCGAGCACGCGCTTCTTGCGTTCGATTTCCCGGTCCTTACGGTCGAGTTCGCTCTTAAGCTTGTGCGCGGTCACCTTGTTGTTGAGGTTGTAGGTGCGCCGGGCCATACCGGTAAGGATTCCGTTGGGGCCGACCTCCACGTCAAGCAGTTCGATTCCCTTGTCGGTGATCACAAACTCGCGGACCTGGTTTGAATGGCCCATGCCGCGTGCCTTGATGATATAGAGGCCGCGGTTCCGTTCACCAATTCCCTCCATGTCGCGGACCGTGATCCAGGTATCCACGAGTGAGGAAATGCTTTCCTCTGCAAGGTCGGGACGGATGTGCTCTACCTGTTTGTCCAGCGAGGTGAACAGGGTCGTGATGTTGTTTATTTTCAGCATGTCGATCAGCCTTACGAGCATCGAACGGACATCGTGCGCCGAGCCGACGTTGATCAGGTTGCTGATCGGGTCGATGACCACGGCCTTCGGGGCAAAATCATCGATCAGTTTCCGCAGGCTGAGCAGGTGGTACTCAAGACCGTTGAGCGAAGGGCGGGTGGACTGGATGATGAGCAAACCTTTCTTGATGTGCTTTTCCAGGTCGATGCCGACCGAGCGCATGTTGCGCATGAGTTGTTGCGGCGATTCCTCAAAGGCAAAATAGATGACGCGTTCGCCGCGCTTGCACTGTTCATCGGCAAAATACGAAGCAAGTGTGGTCTTGGCCGTGCCCGCGGTGCCCGAGATCAGGATATTGCTTCCGCGGAAAAAGCCATTACGTGTAAACATGTCGTCGAGGCCGGGAACGCCGGTTGAAATGACGTCCGACGATACCGCATTGTCGAGTTTGAGTGAAGTGATCGGGAGCACCGAAATGCCGTTCTCGTCGATCAGGAACGGATATTCGTTGGTGCCGTGTGTGGACCCGCGGTATTTGACGATGCGCAGGCGGCGCGTTGAAATCTGGTCGATCACGCGGTGGTCAAGCAGGATCACGCAATCCGAAACATATTCCTCCATCCCGTTGCGCGTCAGGGTGCCATCGCCGCGTTCGGCCGTGATCACCGCCGTTACGCCCTTTTCCTTGAGCCACGCGAACAATCGCCGCAATTCCGACCGCAGGAGGCTTTCGTCCCGCAGATGCGCAAAAAGCGTTTCGAGCGTATCCAGCACAACCCGTTTGGCACCTACTTTTTCAATGGCGTGCCCGAGCCTGATGAACAACCCTTCAAGGTCGTACGGGCCGGCTTCCTCCATTTCCGAACGCTCGATCTTCACATGGTCGATGAACAGCTTTTTTCTCTTGACCAGGTCGTCAAGATCCAGCCCGAGGGATTTTACGTTTAGGACCAGGTCGCCAACCGATTCCTCGAAAGTCATGAATACGCCCGGTTCGCCATAATCGGTAATCCCGCGGGCAATGAATTGCATGGACATCAGGGTCTTTCCGCAACCCGCTGATCCGCAGATCAGGGTGGGCCTGCCACTGGGAAACCCGCCTTCGGTTATTTCATCAAGTCCCTGTACCCCGGTCGGGGTTTTTGGAAAAACAAAGGCGGCATCGGCCTTCTTATTATTCTTCTTCTGCACAAAAAAAATATTAATTAAAATGCTAAACCCCTGATAGTTAACATTCAAAAGTTTCGAAGGGGCAAGTTCACAAAGATAGTTTTATAACCTGCCGACGCGTTACATAATTTTTTCGTGAATTTACACTATTCCCATCTTTGTAGTATAAATCTTATACGAAAATATGTAACATTTCATTTTCCGATTTTGAACAATTCAGCACGTTTTGGTTAAATTATCCGCTTCGGTGTAAGCATTAGCTAAAATGTTGTAATAGTCCGGCGGGATCCTCAATGTATCTTTATTCTGGGTTTTTGTGCATCGCACCGAACATTTTTGACCATGACCGCATTTTCACACGTATTGCTTATCGATGACGATGCCGATGACCGCGAAATCTTCGCCTCGGCCATATCGCGCATTTCAGGTGTCGGAAAGTTTACCGAATTTTCCTGCCCGGTCGAGGCGCTTCAAGCATTGACCGCGAAGAAACTGGTTCCCGACATCATATTTCTCGACTTGAACATGCCCAAGATGAACGGTCATGAATTTTTGGCCAGGATCAAATCCGACGAAAATCTGCGCGAGATTCCCGTGATCATTTTTTCAACCTCCGGTAATTTTCGTAATGTCAAGGCATCAATGGATTTGGGCGCAACCGATTACATTACCAAACCGTATCGCTTCGACGAACTGGTCATCATCCTAAACCGGCTTTTTGCCACAAACTAAGAATAATGGGGTTCATCCTTCTCAATATCAGGAATCGCGAACGCATCTCGACGTTACAATTCTTCTATGGCCGGTACGAAAACGGTATCTGGCGCGCACGCCTGGCGGCATTGACCGGTGCGCCCGAAGTGGTTTTCCGGTACAGGAACGCAACCGAACTTTACCGCAAATTGACCCGTGCCCTTAAAAAATATGGATTTGTGCAGGGCATTTGGGGAAATCCTGCCGAAACGGCTTTTATCGAACACCTCCGGGAAGAACTCAAATCCTGACGGTATCGTTCTCCCGCGCAATCTGCTCAATGGTCTCACGGAGAAGCCTATTGAGTTCGGCGGGATTTTCGATCATGGGGTAGTGGCTGCTTGCCCTGATTTCCCTGACGCTGTAACCTTTTGCCGCAAACTTTTTGAGCGGGCGGTGGTCGGTTGGGGGTTGCGGGGTATTGATCAGGTGCATCTTGACCTTTAACTGCGGCATGAGCCGTGCCTCCTCCTCGGGCATCTTGAAGATATCGTCCATCAGCTTCGTGGCGATCCCTGGATCAGCCTGGGCAAAGCTTGTGGAGACGCGTTGGACGACATCGGGCGGTGTAGCGGGCGACGTCAGATAGTTTCTGACAAACATTTCGCTTGTCGTCTTGAAATCGTTTCGAAGCTGTTTGCTGAATGCGTCAATTTCGATGCGTTGCTTCTTGTTGAAGGGTGTCGCGGCGGCCTTGAAGTTGTCGATGCCGATGAATCCCGCGATATTCTTGGGCCGATAGGTCGCGGCCATCAGGTTGATGTCGCCGCCCATCGAATGCCCGATCAGGATTACATTCTTCAAATCCAGCTGCTTGATTACCGTATAGACATCGCCGGCGTAACCACGAAGCGTCCAGTGCGGGCGGTCCTTCCCCGACTGTCCATGCCCCGGAAGGTCCAGGGTTACCACTCGATAATCGGGACTGAAATATTTAACCTGATCGTTCCAGTAGGTTTTGTCGATGTTGAGCCCGTGGACAAAGAGGAGCGTGGTGCCGTCGCCTCCGCTGTCGGTATAGCTGATGACCGCGTGATCGCGCTTAATGACGGGGCGGGTTTCGGGTTCGGTCCCGCAGGCGGATGCGAGGAACAAAAGGAGCAGGGGCACCATTTTTTGGGCGCGCGTCATCATGGGCTTATCAGTTTTGGCATTCACAAATTTAGTCTCGCAACTGCGCCGGCGATTTACAGCATTCGCCGTGGCGCTTACATCTTTACAACTTGTTTGCGCACCAAAGATAACCGCGTGCCTGCCCTCGCGTTACGGTTATCCCGTAAACTTTTTAACAGGTTTATGTTTACAGAAAGAATGATTTCAATAGGTGTGAGAGTGCGTTGGGGTCCACTTTCTCCAACGGATGCGGCGCGTTTTCCAGAGTCGTGAAACTGCCTTGCGGGATTGAATCGGCTGCGTGCCTGGACTCCGCCTCGCTGACCAGGGCATCGTTCTCGCCCCGGATAATCATAACGGGGGAGATGATCTTGCCAAAGTCGATTTCCGGCGATTCGGCCAAACCTGTCATCATGGCTGCGGTTTCGCGGCAAACACTTTTCCATTCGGTTCCATGCAATTTCTCGAGCCATGAGGCAAAAGCCGGCACCTTCGCGGTGATTTTTTCCGGGTCGAGTATTGAAGATTCCCGGAGCGCCACTTCGGGAGACCAGTCGAATTTCGTTCCGAGGGTAACGATCGCCCCGGCAAGTTGCGGCGTTTCCGCTGCCATCCGCAAAGCGGCGTATCCGCCCATGCTGTACCCGAAGATGGAGGGCCTCTGCAATCCTTCGGTCTTGATCAGGCCCGCAACCTGTTCCGAAAGTTCCCTGATGGTGAACGGGGACCCGGTATTATTTGACCCGTGGCCCTTGAAATCCGGTATGAAAAGTTCGAAGTCATCTCGCAATAATCGGGCGAGCGGGCCGAAGGATTCGCGGGTACCGAGCGCCCCGTGCAAAAGGATCAGTTGTGGCATTTTTGAAGGAAAAGTAGTCAAAAAATGCCAATGATATAAGAGTTGCTTCCAATTTTATAAAGGTTCCGACAGACATTAAATTGACCTTTGTCTTTAACTAAAAATCAACAAACTATGGAACACAATCATGATCACCGCAACGGCGATGGACGACGCTCCATGCTGACGGGCATGTTCCGCGACAGGGACAGTGCCGAAAACGCTTACCACGAACTCCGCGAGCGCGGATATTCGGATAAGGAAATCAACGTGATGATGTCTGACGATACGCGCAAACGCTACTTTTCGGATGAAGACCATCATTCGGAACTGGGCAACAAGGCTGCCGAAGGTGCCGGAAAAGGTTCGGCCATTGGCGGGACCATTGGTGCAATCGCGGGCGTCATTGCCGCCATCGGGACCAGCGTTGTCATTCCGGGGCTGGGCCTTATCATCGCCGGGCCACTCGCGGCAGGATTGGCCGGAGCCGGAGCCGGCGGGCTAACGGGCGGAATTATCGGGGCGCTGATCGGCGCCGGAATACCCGAGGAACGCGCCAAGAAATACGAAACAGGAATCAAGGAAGGCCATGTCGTGATGGGCGTTACGCCACGCAGCGACGATGATGCCGATTATCTTGAGAGAAGGTGGAAGCACCATAATGGGGTAGACATTTACAGGTAATTATAAATTATAAATTATAAATTTGGAATTACTGAAAATCCAGATTTGGAAGTAAATGAGAAAGGCTGCAGAAGCAGCCTTTTTTCAATATAAATTATAAATTACAAATTATAAATTCCTTTTTCCAGGAATACTATTTGATCAGCTCGAAACTCCTGCGCACAAACGCCGTGAGTTCCTCGCCTTTCAACAGGTTTTGCGAAAGCTTTGCCAAATCAAGGGCCTGCCTGACCAGTTGATCCTTCTTCTCCTTGTCAGGAGTTACCAGGATGCTGGAGGCAAGTTCGGAGTTTGTATTGACCACCAAATTGTACATCTCCGGAAAATTGCCCATTCCAAACATGCCGCCTCCGGTCTTGCTCATCTCCTTCATACGGCGCATGAATTCGGGTTGCGTGATCAAAAAAGGCGCGGCCGCAGAATCCATGGCCTCGAGCTGAACGGTGTACGTTGATTTCGGGACAATTTCTTCGATGGTCGTTTTCAGCGTTTCCTTTTCCTCGTCCGAGAGTTTTGAGATCGCCTCGTCCTCTTTTTTGATCAGGTTCTCCACGTGGTCCGAATCGACGCGGGCGAAGGTGAGGTTTTCGTTATCGGCCTCGAGTTTCTGGATCAGGTGAGGAGCAATCGGCGAATCGAGAAGCAGCACCTCGTATCCCTTCGCCTTCGCGGCATCGATATAGGCGTGCTGGGCATCGGCGTGACCCGCGTACAAGAGCACCAGTTTGCCGTCCTTGTCGGTCTGTTTTTCCTTCAACTGCTCCCTGACCTCATCCAGGGTATAATATTTCCCGTCAACGGTCGGGTAGAGCACGAAGGCGCCGGCTTTTTCGTAAAACTTCGGTTCCGACAGCATTCCGTATTCCAAAACGATCTTGATATCGTTCCACTTCTGCTCAAAATCCTCGCGGTTTTCAGTAAAAAGCGATTTGAGCTTGTCGGCGACCTTGCGGGTGATGTAATTGCTGATTTTCTTTACGTTGCCATCGGCCTGCAAATAGGAACGCGAAACGTTGAGCGGAATGTCCGGCGAGTCAATCACGCCCTTGAGCATCGTCAGGAATTCGGGTACGATGCCCTCGACGTTGTCGGTCACGAAAACCTGGTTCTGGTAAAGCTGGATTTTGTCCTTCTGGATCTGCAGTTCGGGGCTCAGTTTGGGGAAATACAGGATTCCCGTAAGGTTGAACGGATAATCCACGTTGAGGTGGATGTTGAAGAGCGGCTCGTCAAACTGCATCGGGTAGAGTTCGCGGTAGAAGGATTTGTAATCCTCGTCGGTAAGTTCCGATGGCTGCTTGGTCCAGGCCGGCGTCGGGTTGTTGATGATGTTGTCCACCTCGATGGTCTCGGCCTTGTAATCCTCGGGCGCATCTTCCGGTTTGGGCAAGGTCTGTTTTTTCGTACCGAATTTGATCGGAACCGGCATGAACTTATTGTACTTGGTGAGCAGTTCGCGGATGCGATGTTCTTCCAGGAACTCGGTCGAATCCTCCGCGATGTGAAGGATGATTTCGGTCCCGCGATCGGTCTTTTCCGATGGTTCGAGGGTGAAGTCCGGGCTGCCGTCACAGGTCCAGTGCGCCGCGGGCTCGTCCTTGTAGGATTTGGTGATGATCTCCACCTTGTCGGCCACCATGAACGCCGAGTAGAACCCGAGGCCAAAATGTCCGATGATTCCTGAATCTTTGGCAGAGTCCTTATACTTGTCGAGGAATTCCTCGGCACCCGAAAACGCGATCTGGTTGATGTACTTCTCGACTTCGTCCGCCGTCATCCCGATCCCCTGGTCAATGATGTGCAGCTTTTTCCCTTCCTTGTCGATTTTTACCTCGATGATTGGATTACCGTACTCGGTTTTGGCCTCGCCAATGCTGGTAAGGTGCTTGAGTTTCAGGGTCGCGTCGGTCGCGTTGGAAATCAGCTCGCGCAAAAAGATTTCGTGATCGCTGTAAAGGAATTTCTTGATAAGCGGGAAGATGTTTTCTACCGCCACATTGATTTTGCCTGTTGTCATTATGGTTGATGTTATTGTTTTTCGGATGCGGGCTTGTCAAACAAAATACCATAGGTTTCGCGAATGACAAAGTGTCGTATTGTGTAGTTACAGAATTCCCATTTCTCTTTTCATCCACAAGTGGGTATCGTATAATTTAATGGGAAAAATCTTAAATTTCCATTAATTTATGCGTTCCGTTTTAACATACAAAACACACCGATTGTATATTTGTTTCCTAACCTTAAAACCCGCACAAATGAAAAAGCTGATTTTATTTTGCACGCTTTTGCTGCTTATCGTGTCGTGCAAATCCAAATCGCCGACCAGCGTCAAACTCGACCAGAAAGCCGAACGCATGATGGACGGAACCTGGACCATCACTTCGGTAACCACGCCCATGGATGACATGATCAAGGTAAACTCCTTCCAGCTGGGCGATTCGCAGTGCTTTGTAGGGAGCCGCTGGAAATTTGTCGCCAGCAACAATAAGGGCGACATGACCCTGAACTCGTCAAATGCCGGATGCCAGGCCTTTAAATCGCCCATCACCTGGTACCGAAACAAGAACAACCAATTTGTCCTTAAGGTATTGGATGCCGGGGAGAAAGCCCGCAAGGTCCGTGACGGATACGTTCTTGACGTCGCCAACCAGACCGAGCGTTCCTTCGAGCTCATCGACATGATCGAACTCGGTGGCAAACGCCAGAACGTCGTCTATAAATTCGAGAAAATCTAAATCCAAAACACATGAAAAGATTAGCCATATTGACATTCACCGGCCTTTTTGGGCTGGGAACGATTTTAGGCGGATGCGAAGCCGTCAAGAACACGAGCCGTGAACAGCGCGGCGTTGCCATCGGGGCGGCCAGCGGTGCCGTCATCGGAGGGGTTATCGGAAATAACGCCGGAAAAGGCGGCAAAGGCGCACTGGGTGCCATCATCGGAGGTGTTGTCGGCGGTGTTGCCGGTGGCGTCATCGGAAGCAAGATGGACAAACAGGCCCGCGAGATCGACAACGCCGTACCGGGCGCCGAAGTGGAACGCGTCGGCGAGGGAATCAAGCTCACGCTCAAGGAAAATGCCGTCCGCTTTGATACCAATAAATCTTCCTTGACACCTCAGGCACAGGCAAACCTCGATAAGTTGGTGCCGATTTTCAACGAGTACCCCGACACCGACATCCAGATCTTCGGCTATACCGATTCCACCGGGCCGGAAGATTACAACCTCCGATTGTCAAAAGACCGCGCCGAATCCGTCCGCCGCTACCTGATCGATAAAGGGCTCCGCTCAGGCCGATTCAAAACGACCGGCCTTGGTATCGCCGATCCCATCGCAAGCAACGAGACCATCCAGGGCCGCAGTGAAAACCGCCGCGTGGAATTCGCGATTACCGCAAACGAAAAAATGGTGAAGGACGCCGAAGCCGAAGCTAAAAAATAAACATTTTGTTACTTGGAAGAGAGGCCTTTGCGGGCCTCTTTTTTTTGCCGCAACTTTAACGAATGTTGAAAAACCAAATCAAACCCGCCTTCGTAAATTCACTACGTTCTTAGCGCAGAGCGCATTCTAGTTTGTTTATTGGTTAGGTTTGATGGGAGCGTCCAATGGGCGCTCTTATCTTTTGTACTTTTGCCTGATGCTGATCCTCGAGGCACTTTCCTTTTCATACGGCTCGCACGCAATCATTCGTGATCTTGGCTTGTCGTTGCCGGCAGGCGCCCATCTTTCGCTGATCGGCGAGAGCGGATGCGGCAAGAGCACCTTGCTCAAACTCATCCACGGTTCGCTGAAACCCGATTCAGGCCGCATCCTCCTTGACGGCCAGCCCGTGCCCAATCCCTCCAACTCCCTTCTTCCGGGAATGCCGGGCGTCAAGTACCTGGCGCAGGATTTCGGGCTTATGCCCTTTGCCACGGTCGCCGAAAATGTGGGCCGCGACCTCTCCAATACCAATAAGGCAGCCAAGGCAAGGCGAGTCGCTGAAATGCTGGACCTGGTCGACATATCTGAACTCGCATCGGAAAAGCCGCACCGCACAAGTGGCGGGCAGCAGCAACGCACCGCACTGGCGATGGCACTCGCTTCCGAACCCAGAATGCTGTTGCTCGACGAGCCCTTCAGCCAGGTCGACACCTTTCATACCTCGGGACTGCGCCGCCGCATCTTCAATTATTGCCGCGAAAACGGGATTACCTGCATTGTCGCCACCCACGATCCCGCCGACGTCCTGTCATTCGCCTCCCGGGTACTGGTGATGCGGTCCGGGCTTTCGCCGAAGTTGTTCACGCCTCGCGACTTGTTTGCCAATCCCCCCGATGTCTATTCAGCCTCACTTCTGGGCGAGGCCTCGTCGCTGCCCGCGAATTTTGCCGGCCTTGGGAACCCCGCACCCCTGATCCTTTTTCCGCATCAATTGCGCATCGGCGAAGGACCCATATCGGCATCGGTAAAATACAGTTATTTCCGCGGCACCGATTTCCTCATCGAAGCCGAATCCCACGGCATCGATCTCTACATTTCCCATCCCACCGAAATCGCGATCGGACAGTCGGTCAGAGTCTGCATAAAATAATAAAAGGCACCCTTTCGGATGCCTTTTGATCACTTTTCGGCGGTGAGCTTTGCCGACGGTTTGAGGTGCTTTTCCAAAAACTGATCCTGTTCCCAGAGAAGGTGAAGGATGTTTTCCCGCGCGGCATAACCGTGCGATTCCTTGGGCAGGATCACCATTCGCGCGGGTGCGCCAAGTCCTTTCAATGCCTGGAAATAGCGTTCGGTCTGGAGCGTGAAGGTCCCGGGATTGTTGTCGGCCTCGCCGTGCACGAGCAGCATCGGAGTCTTCATCTTGTGCGCGTTCATGAACGGCGACATGGTGTTGTAAACCTCGGGCGTCTCCCAATAATTTCGTTGCTCGCTCTGGAACCCGAAAGGCGTCAGCGTACGGTTATAGGCGCCGCTCCGGGCGATGCCGCATGCGAACAGATCGGAATGTGTCAGCAAATTCGCGGTCATGAACGCCCCATAGGAGTGTCCGCCCACGCCCACGCGCTTGCGGTCGATGTACCCCAGCTTATCCACCGCATCGATCGCCGCCTTGGCATTGTCCACGAGCTGTTGTACGAACGAGTCGTTGGGTTCGGTAGTGCCCTCGCCGATGATCGGGAAGGCCGCATCGTCCAGGACGGCATACCCGCGGGTGACCCAGTACACGAAGGAGCCGTAACTAGGGAATGTGAATTCGTTTGGATTCTGGGTGTTCTGGCCCGCGCTGTTCTTGTCCTTGTATTCGGCGGGATAGGCCCAGATGAGAAGCGGCAACTTCTCCTTCCTTGTTTTGTCATAACCCGCCGGAAGATAAAGCGTTCCGGTAAGGTCGACTCCGTCGGCGCGTTTGTATCGGATCACTTCCTTATGGACATCCTTCAGGCTGGCGAAAGGATTTTTGAAATCGGTGATCGGCGTCAGCGCATTCTTCTTTTTGAAATTGCGGAAATAATAATTCGGATATTCCGACTTTGACTGGATCATCACCAGCGCCTGTCCCTTTTTGATGTCCTCGAGGGAGAGGATGTCTTCTTTCCGATCCCTGTACGCCGATTGGTAAAGGCGCGTTTTCTTCAGGGTCTTCACATTGAGCGCATCGATAAAGGGAAATTGGCCGTCGGTCCGGTAACCGTCGCCGATCAGGAAGGCATTGTCGCCGTCCATCGCCAACACGTACCGGCCGTAGCTGTTCTTGACGCGTTCAAAATTCCCGGGATCCGAATAAACATCCTGCGAATTGCGGTCCTCGATCACGCGGCCGCTCTGCACCGCGGACGGGTCCACCAAAAAAGTCTTTACGTTTCGGGTATCGTACCACTGTTCGCTCACAACCGCGAGTTTGTCGTGGCCCCAGGTCACACCGCCAAAACGCTGTTTGGTCTTGAAAAAGGATTTGGGCCCGGCCGTAAAAGGCGCGTCCCAAAGAAAAAGCTCGTCGCGGTATTCCACTTTGGTTTCGGGGTTTCCGCCATCCAGCGCCTCGACAAAAAACAACGTTGCCGGTTTGTCATCGCGCCAGCCCATACTGCGCTTGCCCTTGCGAACGGCCATGAAACCTTTCGGCATGACCTCGGTGAGCGGGACGTCGTTTACCCGCTTGATTTCGCGGCCGGTGGCATCATAGACTACCGATGTCTGCGGAAAACGGCTCAGCGGAACGATATACGAAAACGGTTTTTGGATCGTCGTGAGCATCAGATAGTTCCCGTCGGGTGAAAAACTTTCGCCTGTGTACATGGCCATGGGTTTGAAAAGCGATGACTTCCCGTCGAGCGAAATGCTGTACAGTTCCGAATTGACCAGCGCCTCGAAATTTGCCTCGTCCGCCTTGTTTTTCAAAAGATCCTGATACGTCCGGTTTTGCGATTTGGATCCGTCGGCCACCGAAACGATCGGGCCGGTAGGCAAGTCTTTTTTTCCATCGATCAGCGCAGGGCGGGACGCGGGCAGCATCCGCACCAGCATTTGCCGGCTGTTGGGGAACCAGGTTACGGGATTGCCCAGGTTCGCGTTCAGCGTCGGTCCGGTGAGCTTTGTGGCTTTCGCCGATGCCATGTCGAGCGACCACAATTCCACACCCGTTGCCGATGTATGGGTGAAGGCGATGGTTTTCTCATCGGGTGACCAGGAAATATTGGCAATCCTGGGATTGGCGGGCAACCCGGAAACATCAACCTGTTTCCCCGACTTGATCCTGCCGACTTTCAGGTCAGTGATATAGGTCACGGTGCTTGAAATGTTGGTGACCGGATTGATCCGCAGGCCTCCCAGGCGCATTTCGTCCTGGTTAAGGTCGTCGAGTGTTTTGTACGTGCTGCGATACATCAGCAGCATATTTTCTTTCTTGTTGTCCATCCCCACGGTTGGAGCGCGCTGGTAATCGGCGAGTTCGAGGATTTCCTTGGGGGGCTTTTGGTAGGCGACGTTTTCCTGTGCCAGCATCGGCGCTCCCAACAAGAGAAGGAATAGCAGTTTTTTCATGTTTTTGCGTTTTAAGCTTTGTCTAAAATAATGATTTGGCGTTACAATCGGGTGCCGGCCGCAAAAAGTGCAAAAAACATTAACTTGCAAGCCGCCTAAAAATTTAATTATGTACCATTCCAAGATATCCGGCCTGGGATTCTACGTCCCGGACAACGTCGTGACCAATGAACAACTTTCCCAGATCATGGATACCAATGACGAATGGATCCGCGAGCGCACCGGAATAGGGGAGCGGCGGCACATCGTCAGGGGTGAGGACACGACGACCACAATGGGCGTCAAGGCTGCGAAAATTGCGATGGAAAGGGCCGGGGTTGGTTCCGATGAAATCGACTTCGTCATTTTTGCCACGCTGTCCCCCGATTATTATTTTCCGGGGCCTGGCGTGCTCGTGCAGCGTGACCTTGGGCTGAGAACCGTCGGGGCGCTCGATGTTCGCAACCAGTGCTCGGGGTTTGTCTACGCGCTCTCCATCGCCGACCAGTACATCCGCAGCGGCATGTACAAAACCATTCTCGTCATCGGTTCCGAAGTACATTCGCAGGGACTTGACATGACCACCCGCGGCCGAAGCGTTTCAGTGATCTTTGGCGACGGCGCCGGGGCCGCGATCGTTTCACGCGAAGAGAATCTATCAAAGGGAATTTTATCGACACACCTGCATTCGGAGGGCATTCACGCCGAGGAACTCATCGTCAAGGCGCCGGGAATGGGCGGGCGTTGGGTCAGCGACATCCTGCGCGACAACGATCCAAACGATGAGAGTTACCTTCCTTACATGAACGGGCAGTTCGTGTTCAAGAATGCGGTGGTCCGCTTCAGCGAGGTGATCATGGAAGGGTTGCAGGCAAACGGGCTTTCGGTCTCCGATATCGACATGCTGATCCCGCACCAGGCCAACCTGCGCATCTCGCAGTTCATCCAGCAAAAATTCAAACTTTCGGATGACCAGGTCTACAACAACATCGAGAAATACGGAAACACCACCGCGGCCTCGATCCCCATCGCGCTCACCGAGGCGTGGGAAGCGGGAAAAATCAAGGAGGGCGACCTGGTCGTGCTCGCGGCTTTTGGCAGCGGGTTCACCTGGGGCAGCGCCATCATCCGCTGGTAAAAACGGCGAAGCCCCGGGGTGGATAGTCCCGGGGCCTCTGTCCTAACCCGTGTAATCTTATTTAACCCAATTTTAAACGTCGATTCAAGGTGGGATCAAAACATCCCTCCGCCACCCTGGCTAGTGTTGCTTTCGCGCTGTTTGCGCTGGAGTTCGCGGTTCTTGCCGGCTCCAAACATATAATTCAATCCTACGAATACCGACTGGCTTTCCCATTTAAATTCCCCTTTTGACGGCGGATAGTCACTGTCAAACCGGAAGCGCATCGTATCGAACACGTCGTTGAAACGGACACTCAGCGTTGCCTTGTCCTTTGCGAACGAGTAGCGTCCGCCAACATCCATCTTGTACATCGGCAACCGAACCGATTGGATGCCTTCGACCTCGCCCCGGTAAAACCCGAACAACAGGAAGCGCAATTGGCGCGTCGCGCGGAAGTTCGCGTTCAGCCTGGCATTTAGCGCCGATACGGTAACTTCCCGCTCAAGCGCGATCGCCTCGTTGGTCGACGCATCCCGCGTAAACACGATTCCGGACTGCTTGATGCTCGAAAAATCCACCGACGGCTGCACGTCCCACCACTTGGTGATCTTGTAATTGGCGCTGGCCTCGAATCCAAACGCGGTATTGGTGTCGAAATTGTCAAAGGTCAACAGGTCGCGGTTCGGGAAGAGCGGATCGAGCCTGATGATGCGGCTGATCTCGTTGTCGATGATGCGATAAAACACGCCCGTGGTGAACGATCCCTTCTCAATGGTCTTGGTGTAATTGAGCTCGATGGAATTGGTAAACATCGGCGTGAGTTCGGGATTTCCCTGCGAGGTCAGCGTGGGCGTGCTGAACTCCCGGATGGGGTTGGTCTGCTGGATGCTGGGGCGGTCCACACGGCGGCTGTAGGAAATTTGGAACTGGTTCTTCTCGATGGGTTCGTAGACAAAGGACGCGGACGGGTACACCGTGATATAATCGTCCCTGAAGATTTTCTCATCGTTCAAAAACGCATCCACGCGATAGCTTTCCAACCGAAGCCCGAACTGGTAGGAAATCTTGTTGAACTTCTGGCCGTAGGTCGCGTATGCCGAATAAATGTCGACGTCATAGTTGAACAGCGACGATCCAACATCTTCGCGCGTGGTATCGTAACCGTCGTCGGTGCGCATGTAGCGTGCCTCGGCGCCAAGTTCGAGATTGCCCTTGGACCCGATCGGCGAAACGTAGTCCAGGTTAACCGTCGCGTTCATGCGGTCCACGTCGACAAAATCGAGGTAATCATCGGCGGGATCGGTGTTCTCGGTGGTAAAATCGGCGCGTTGGGTTTCGTCGTACCGGTTGTAGTTCGCCTCGAAATCAAGGGTGCGGCCTTCCTTGTCGAACAATTTTTTGTAGGCCAGGTTATAGGCGCCGTCGTGTACCGATGAAATGTACTCCGAAACCTGCAACAGGTTCATCGCCGGGTCGGCAAACAAATTGTTCACCGAGACCAGGCTGTTGCCGATCACGCGGTTCTGGTTCGTATAAACCGATACGGTATTCTTGTCGTCGATGTAATAATCCATCCCGATCTTGTACAGGTGCGATTCGTCGTCGTCGATTGACTTGATCTTTTCGTGCGCTTGGGCCCCGTAATAGCGAAAAACATTTCCGTTGTTGATGCGCTTACCGTAATTGTCGCCGTAGGTGCCAAAAAAGTTGACCTTCCCCGAGCGGAAATTCGCATTGACCGAATTCGCCGATTTTGGCTCTTTTGCAAAGGTCGACGAAGTGTTGAGCGATGCGTTGAACCCGTCGTTTGAATTCTTGTGCAACACGATATTGATGATGCCCGACATGCCTTCGGGGTTGTACTTCGCGCTGGGGTTGGTGATGAGCTCGATGCGCTTGATGGAGGAAGACGGGATCTGCTTCAGCAACTGCGAGGGGTCGATGGTCGTCGGCCTGCCGTCAACCAAAACACGGACATTTTCATTCCCCCGAAGCGAGAGCTTGCCGTCCTGGTCCACGTTTACCGACGGAATGTTGTTCATGATCTCGGATGCCGTGGCGCCCGCGCTGGTCAAATCCTTGCCCACATTGATGACCTTGCGGTCGATCTTTTGTTCGATGGTGGAGCGTTCGGCGATGACGGTCACGTCGTTGAGCTTGATCGCGTCTTCCTCGATGGCCACGGTCCCGATGCTGTGATTCTTGCCCGATGCGGTCAAATCGGCGGGCAGCGTGCGCGTCTTGTAGCCCATGAACTGGATCTCGAGCGTCACGGCCGCGGCTGGAACGTTCTTGATTTCGAAGGTTCCGTCGTCCGAAGTCAGCGCTCCCGTGACGATCTTGCCCTGGTTCTTCACCGATACCGATGCATAGGGGATGGCCGTACCGGTGGTTTTATCGACGATCTTGCCGGTCAACGAGGTTCCGCCCTGGGCAAGCGCGCATGTGAGTGTGCCGACAAGGCATAAAAAGGTCAGGAATGATTTCATGATTTGATTGATGATTGATAACTGATGACTGATGATTGATGACTGACGACTGACGGCTGACGCCTGACGTCTGACGTCTGACGTCCGACAGTTGACTAAGACACCCTTTCGCCCGTGTTGTTACAGGCGCCCGCATTTTTTTTCGAAAAAAAACTTCCCCCGGAAAGCCGGGGGAAGTCAGGGTGTCAAAACTAAATCAAATACTATCTTTTCATCGAGAAGTGCGCGCGGAATTCCTTTGCAACGCCGGCTTCCTCGTAATTGATTGCAAACCAGTAGTCGGTGGAGGGAAGGGGCTGTCCGTTCATGGTTCCGTCCCAACCGTTGCCCGAAGGCTTTATCTGCGTAATCAGTTTTCCGTATCGGTCATAGATGGAGATCAGGGCGCTGGCTTGGTCGTCCAGGTCCTTGATGTTCCAGGTGTCGTTGTGGCCGTCACCGTTCGGGGTGAAGAAGTGCGGGTAATTTACGACTAGTGCCTGTGTGGTGCTGGTTCCGCAGCCGTTTTTGTCGCGGACTGTGACCACGTGGATTCCGGATGAAACGTTCTCGAACACGGGGCTGTCCTGCCATGATCCGTTATCGAGCATGTATTCGTAATCGCCGCCGATTCCCGTCGCCACAACGGTGATGACCTGGTTGTCGGCGAAAGCATCACTGATCGAGTAGGTGACCACAGCCGGTTCAGACTGCATGACTTCAACCGACACTGGTGCCGATACGCAACCGGTTTGTGTGTTGGTAGCCGTTACGGTATAAATTCCCGGCAGTACCGCGGTGTAAACGCTCGATGTGCCTACCAATACGCCCGCCTCGTTGTGCCACTGGAAGACGTGGTTGCTGGAAGAAAGGCCGCTGGCCATGGTATAGGGGCTGATCAGGGTCTGGGTTTCGGTGTCGTAACAAATGATTCCTCCAACGGGAGAAGGTTCAGGCAGCTTTTTGACATTGATGTTGATCGCGCGCACCGCATAGCAATCCGGTGCCAAGGAATTGGAAACGCGCACATAGACGGTCGCCATCAGGGTCGAGGCCACTGCATTCGTGCCTGCCTGAGCATCTTCCATCGATTCGTGGAAGGTCACGCTGAATTCAGCGCCCGACTGCCCTCCGAGAACCTGGCTTGTCAGGGACGATAGGTCGAACGTTGTGACGCCGTCATTGGTTCCGTCCTCGTCGCAAACCATTGTCGCTGTCGCCGAAACCGGGTAGGCCACAGGGGTGTCCACGATGGTCACGACAAACGAAGTCTGGTCGGTACACGACGGGCTGAAAGGCGCCGTTCCAAAAATATACACGGTCTGCGAGGCATTCAATACCGTTCCCGCGGCAAGCAGGGCTCCCGTACCGTTGGGGCCGGTGTAATATTTCCCAACATTGAGCGCCGGAAGGACATAGCTTTCGCAAGTGGTGACGTTGGGCAGTTGGTCCACATTGTAGATCGTTACCTGGAAGCTGGCTTCGTCGGTACAATTTGGGTTGGTGGCCGTTTCGGCATACACGTAAACCGTTTGGGATTGCGTCAGCACGGTACCGGCCTCGAGCTTGGTCCCGCCACCGGCCGGGGCCGTACGATATTCACCAACCGTCAGGGCGGGCAATGCATACGATTCACAGGCGTTTACGTTGGCGATCGCAGGGATCACCGGTGTCTGGTTGATCGTGATCGAGAATACGTTCTCATCGCTGCAGTTGATGCGCTCTCCCGATTCGGTGTAAATGTAAAGCGTGGTGGAAGCCGTTATCACCGTTCCCGCAGGGATGCTGGCCGCGTTTGTGGCTGGCCCGCCCGGGTTTGCGTAGTATTCCCCGATGGTCAGCGCCGGAAGCACATAGGAGTCGCACGCGGTCACATCGGCGGGATCGTCGGCCTCTACACTAAAAATATAGAGTTCGAAGCTGTTTTCTGCCGAACACGGCGGCGTTGTATTGGTCTGTGCGTAGATGTATACGATCTGCGACTCGGTCAGGACCGTTCCGGCAGGCAGCATTGTTCCCGTTCCGCCGGGGCCGGTGTAGTAATTACCTACGGTCAGGGGCGTAAGTGTATAGGAGTTGCAGACGTCGATATCCGAACGCGAATCGATGGCCGGAGGCGCGATCAGCGTGACGGTGAAACTCGCCTGGTTGCTGCACGTGGGCGAAAACTGCGAATACACATAGATGGTTGCATCGGCAGTGATCACATCGCCCGCCGAAAGGGCATCGCCGCTTCCGTTTGGACCCGTGAAATAGGACCCGTTGGCCAGCGCAGGCAGCGTATATCCGCCACAGGTGGTCACATTTGGCAAGGCGTCCACAGGAGGCTGCGATATCACCAGGTTAAAGTGGACATCGGCCATGCAGTCGGGCGTGTCGGTGTTGGGGATGTAGATGTAAACCGTGGTCGGCGAGGTGATGACGGTACCCGCCGCGATTAGGCTGCCGGTTCCGTTTGGTCCCGTGTAGTAATTCCCGATCGGCAAGACCGGAAGCGTGTACGGATCACACTGCGTGACATCGGCAGGAGCGGTATAACCGATATAGACGTTGAAGCTCGCATCGTCCATACAAACCGGTGTGGTCGTGGTCTGGGCATGCACGTAAACCGTCTGGGTCGATGTGATCACCGTCCCCGGAAGGATCTCCGTTCCCCCGCCGGCAGGCTCTGTGTAGTATTTTCCGACCGCCAGCGTAGGAAGGGTATAGGAGGTGCAATCAAATACGTTTTGGAAGGTGCCGACTTCGGGCGTCGGGATAATGGTCACCTCGAAATCGGTGTCGATGACGCAAAACGGCTCCTGTTCGGTCATGAAATAGACATAGACCGTTTGCGAAGAGGTGATGGCCGTTCCCGCGGGAATCTCGGTGCCGCCGCCGCCCGGGGCCGTGTAATACGCGCCGTACTCAAGGCCGGGAAGCGTATAACTGCCACAGAAGGTGCCGCTCGAAGGCGAAAGCGTAAGCGGATCGATCACCGTCACCTTGAAATTGGACTGGTTGGGGCATGTATCGGGCCCGCCGGGCTGATTGAAGATGTAGATCGTCGTGGTCTCCCCGATGAGGTCGCCGGGGAAAAGCTGGTCGCCGGTTCCGTTTAAGCCCGTAAAATATTGTCCGTTTGTCAGGGCGGGCAGGATGTAGCTGTCGCAAACGATGACATCCTCGAAATCGTCAACGGGCGGAAGCGGGTTCACGATCAGGTTGATCGGCACGATGCTGAAACAGCTTGGATCGGTCGAAAGCTGGACCCGTGCAAAGATCTGTTGCCCGGTCGAGATGAAGCTCGGCCCCGGGATCGGGTTGGTGTTCGTGTCGGCGTTGGCCTGCGACGTGAAATACGACACCGAATAAATCGACGGCGATTGACCGTTCAAAATCTGCGGCGTGAGTTGCGGCAGGTTGAAGATGGCGTTGAGCAATGTCAGCGAACGCGCGCACTTTACGACATCGGGAATAGCCGTGGCCGTTGCGCCGGGGGTCAGCAGCAGTTGGAAGCTCTTGACCGTAAAGCAGGGGGTGTTGGGGTTCTTGATCCGCACCCAAACCGTTTGGTTGCCCGGGCTTACGTGGTTTGTGTTGAGCGGACTGAGGTTTGCTTGAGCATCGGCCTGGCTGGCGTGGTAGGAAACGGTGGTACCGGTTGGAAGGCCTTCGGTAACCGTTGCGGTATTGGTTGAAAGGTCATAGATATAGGACGCGGCACCTGTATCGCATTTGTACAGGTTTACCGGATTGGGCGTGGTGAACTGCGGAAAGAATTCAATGATGATCGAATCGGTCACCGGCTGGCAGACATCGATGATGTTGGTATAGGTCACCGCATAATTTCCGGCCTGGGTCACATTGATCGATGGCCCTGTGGCGCCCGGGAGCGCAACGCCGTTCTTGGTCCAAGAAAAGGTATATTCCGAAGCGCTCAAGCCCGTGTCCAGCGTGTAGGTTTCGCCAAAGCAGACGGCCGTGTTGTTGGCCACGGTCAAATCAAGGCCAAGGACGTCCTGTCCGATGTTGAAGCTGTCGGATGAGATGAAGATCGCCGAATCGGACTCGTAGTCGGAACGGTCGGCAATCACAAGTTTGATGTGGTACGGGGTGTTTGGCGTCAGGACCGACGATGCGTTAAGCAACACGGTCTGCCCGTTGAAATTGGATGCCGAACCCGCAGCGGCCGATCCACCGTTATAACTTCCAAAGTACTGTGCATTCTGCGAAGGGCAGGAAGAATTGTACAGGAAATCGCGGATGGTGACCACCGAGATAGGCGTATTGGTTGTGGGTACCACCGCCAGGTTGGTGGTGACGCCGGTGTTCATGTTGGTGAGAAGGAACGCAAATGCATCCGAGAACTGGCACTGGAAGTTTCCGTATTCCTCTGAGGCAAAAACAAAGTCGAAATTAAAGTGTGAAGAAATCGGCGTGAAGTCGAATTCCAGCACGGTCGCGTTGGTTGACTGCATCGTGATCCCGGCGGCGGCCAGCGTGGCTTCAAGGTCGGCATCGCCGGTCCATGCGGCGGAACCGTCGTTGAGCATCACCGTGTTGGGCCCGGCGGCGTTCATCGCGTTTCCGGTGCTGAGCACCACGCCTCCCTGCATCGGGAAGTTTGGGTTGGTGTTCTGGAAAAATCCGATTCCATTGACCGAACCAAAGTTGGATCCGGTCCTCCACGTCACGTTGGTAGCCTCGACGCAGGGGGAATTGATCAGGACGTTGTTCACCAATTGGGGAACAGAATGGCTGGTGGTGTTGACCGTGATCGGCTGGGAGAAACCGACGGCACACAGCAGCAGGAAGATCAGGGGTAATAACTTTCTCATGTGTGATTTACTTTTGACGCGACAAATATGCGGTATAAAATCGTCTAAACGCAAAAAAAATCGATGAAATGCAACATTATGGCTAAAAGAAGTGTAAAAATCTTACAAAGAGATTTGCACTTTGTCGATGATATTTGCCGTTTGTCGATTTTTCGCACAGTTTCAAATTGAGTTGCATGCGTTATCTTTGCGGCACATTTATACGACATGAACCCATCGAATCCACTCGTCCCGATTGTAGAACAAGCCATAGCCGAACTTTTCGGGAATTCCCCGGCGAATCTCGAATTCCAGTCCACGCGGCGCGATTTTCAGGGCGACGTCACTTTGGTGCTGTTTCCGCTTGTCAAGGCCGTAAAATCCTCGCCTGCCGAAATCGGCCGCAGCATCGGAGACTATTTATTGGCCAACAGCGATCTGGTAACCTCGTATAATGTGGTTTCCGGATTTCTCAACATTGTGATCGCCGACGACTATTATATCCGGTTCTTTAACGATATCCGAAACTCCGACAATTTCGGCACTTCCGGGCCCGATGCCGATGCGCCGGGAATCCTGGTCGAGTATTCTTCGCCCAATACGAACAAGCCGCTTCACCTGGGGCACGTGAGGAATAACCTCCTGGGCTATTCGGTGGCGCGCATCCTGGAGGCGGCCGGCAACAAGGTCTACAAGACCCAGATCATCAATGACCGCGGGATCCACATCTGCAAGTCGATGATTGCCTGGCAAAAATTCGGCAATGGCGAGACCCCGGCGTCATCCGGCCAAAAGGGCGACAAACTTGTGGGCCATTACTATGTCGCATTTGACAAGGCGTACCGCGACGAGGTTAAATCCCTGATTGAGAACGGCATGACAGAGGAAGAAGCCAAGAAAAAGGCCCCGCTCATGCTCGAGGCGCAGCAAATGCTTATCGAGTGGGAGGAAGGCAAACCCGAGGTCATTGAACTTTGGAAGATGATGAATGGCTGGGTTTATGACGGTTTCGCGCAGACTTATGAAAATCTCGGGGTGGATTTTGACCGGAATTATCACGAGAGCCAGACGTACCTCCTGGGCAAAGACGTGGTTCGGATGGGCCTTGAGAAAGGCATCTTTGAACGCGATCCCGACGGTTCGGTTTGGATCGACCTCACCGCAGATGGATTGGATCGCAAAATCGTGCTCCGTTCCGACGGCACATCGGTCTACATGACGCAGGATATTGGCACCGCAATCCAGCGCGTCGCCGATTTCCCGGGCATTTCCGGAATGGTGTACACCGTGGGCAACGAGCAGGACTACCATTTCAAGGTACTGTTCCTCATCCTCAAAAAACTGGGCTTCGACTGGGCCGAAAACCTGTATCATCTTTCATATGGTATGGTCGACCTGCCTTCGGGGAAAATGAAGAGCCGGGAAGGTACCGTGGTCGATGCCGATGAGCTGATCGACGAGATGGTGGAGACTGCCGCGCGAATCGCATCGGAACTGGGCAAACTCGACGATTATCCCGAGGAGGAAAAACAGCGGCTTTACCGCATCATCGGGCTTGGGGCGTTAAAATATTACATCCTTAAGGTCGACCCTAAAAAGCGGATCCTTTTCAACCCTGAGGAATCGGTGGATTTTGCGGGAAACACGGGGCCCTTCATCCAATATACCTATGCGAGGATCCAATCCATCCTCAGGCGGGCGAACGGCGTTCCGGCACAGGAGGCGAATCCGGTCGCGCTCCACGAAAAGGAAAAAGAACTTCTCAAATGGCTTGCGGCCTATCCCGATACGGTACGCCAGGCGGCTCTCGCGCACAGCCCCGCCATCATCGCGAACTATACCTATGAACTGGTCAAGGAGTACAACTCTTTCTATCAAAGTGTTCCGGTACTTGGCGAACAGCAACCCGCAAACCGGGATTTCCGGATCCAGCTTTCGGCAAAGGTTGGCCAGGTGATCGCATCGGCCTTCTCGTTGCTGGGGATCGGCGTGCCGGAGCGGATGTGATCAAAACGTAATCTTCACACTCGCATTCGGCGTCAGGCCGAGGCCAAACGTGTCGACGGTCTCGATTCCGGTCCCGCCCGCATCGACGCGGTAAAAACGCGCGATCGTGTTTTGCGTGTCCAGGATATTGAGGACGGCTGCGCTGACCTGAAATTTTGCCTTTCCAAGTATCCATTCCTTCGATGCGCTTGCATTGAGCTGGAAATAGTGCGGAAGCGTTTCGGCATTTGGCCGGCCGTAATCCACGCGGGGATTCCCGGGGATCGAAAAATCCGGTTGGTCGCTCCGTACTCCCGTATACGGCCTGCCGCTGTTCCACTTGCCCCCGAGTGCCAACCGCAACCGCCTGTATTCATAAATCGCCGCGGCCGAAACACTGTGCCTGAACCCGAAATTATTCGGGAAAATCCTTGGCGCGAAGGGATCGAAGCGGTAGTCGTTTTGGGTGTAGGCGTACGAGACCCACGAGTGGAAGGCCCCGATCCTTTTTTGCAGGAGCGACTCCAGCCCGTAAACCGCGTAGGCCCCCGAAGCGCGGAGGAGTTCAAACTGGTTCTGGAATCCCTGTTCGGAACTCGTGATCCCCTCGATGTCCTTGTAAAAGATTTCGGCTGTGGCAAGCCAGTCGTTTTTCGAAAAAGAGAGCCCCGCCGAACCCTGCCAGCTTTTCTGGACGGGAAGGTCGGAATCGTTTGCCAGGACCCAGCGCCGTTTCTCAATCCCCAGAAAATCGCGTTGCAAATCGATTACCTGTGACATCGATTGGCTCTTTCTTTCCGCAGACATTTCCAGGTGCAAGGCATCCGCGATCCTATGGCGGAGGGATAGCCTCGGTTCAATGAGCAGCATACCGAATTCGGGGATGAAATTGCTTCGCAAGCCCGCCCTCCAGGTTGTATTTCCGGTTTCCGACGCGTGCCTGTATTCGGTATAAACGGCGTGCGTCATCAGGACTTCGGTGATTTTTCGGCGGAAGAACGGCGTATTGACCTGGTCGAAATTGGTCACGGCGGATTGCGCCAGTTGGTAGCCCGCCTCGATCGACGATTGCCCGCGCACCATCCATTTTCCCGAGGCCTGCACATCCGAATGAAAAACCCTGTTCCGTTGGTCGAGCGACTGCCCGCTGCCGGCAACATAATGGCTGTTCAATTCATAGTTCGCCGCCGAAGCCGCGATCCGCGTCGAAAACTTTCCCGTCCAATCGGTTTCGGCCGCCACGCCCGCACCGGAGTGCTGCTGTGACAACGCATTGCTTCGCGTGAGGTCCTGCAGGAG
>JAEWCF010000069.1 GCA_023390775.1 Bacteroidota bacterium
AGCAATAAATAAGCAGGATTACGATGACATCGCCCAGGTAAGGCCTGACAAAACCGTCATGGACGAAAATAGCGATGAGCACCTCCACCATGAATAGGATGAGGGCCGCCAGCGCGTATTTCGGATGAAACGCGAAGATCCGGCGCATTACCGTGAATAATTCGGGGCTTCCTTGGTGATCGTGACGTTGTGCGGATGGCTTTCGGTAATCCCGCTCGAGGTTATGCGGACAAAACGCCCGGTTTCCTGCAGCGTAGGGATATCCTTCGCACCGCAATAGCCCATCCCGGCGCGCAATCCGCCGATGAACTGCTGCATGCTTTCATTGAGCTCGCCCTTGTAGGGAACGCGGCCCACGATGCCTTCCGGAACCAGTTTCTTGACATCGTCCTCGACGTCCTGGAAATAACGGTCCTTTGAACCTTCCTTCATTGCCTCGACCGAACCCATTCCGCGGTAGGACTTGAATTTCCGGCCTTCGAAAATAATGGTCTCGCCCGGTGATTCCATGGTTCCGGCCAGAAGGGATCCGAGCATGACGCAATCGGCCCCGGCGGCAATGGCTTTTGGAATGTCGCCCGTGTACCGGATCCCACCGTCGGCAATGACCGGCACTCCCGAACCCTTAATGGCAGCCGCCACCTCGAGCACCGCCGAAAACTGGGGGAAACCGACTCCTGCCACCACGCGCGTCGTGCAGATCGATCCCGGCCCGATCCCGACCTTGACCCCGTCTGCACCGTTCTTTACGAGGTATTTTGCCGCTTCGGACGTGGCAATGTTTCCGACAACCACATCGATATCGGGAAATTTGGACTTGACGAGCTTGAGCGTCTCTACCACTCCCTTCGTGTGGCCGTGAGCAGTGTCGATGATGATCGCGTCCACGCCGGCCGCAACCAATGCCGACGCACGATCGATCGCATCACCTGTGACCCCGATAGCAGCCGCAACGCGCAACCTGCCGAACGAATCCTTATTTGCGATCGGTTTTTGGGTGAGTTTGGTAATGTCTCGGAAGGTGATCAATCCCACGAGTTTATTTTCGCGGTTGACCACGGGCAGTTTCTCTATTTTGTGTCCCTGCAGGATGACCTCGGCTTCCTGGAGCGATGTACCCTCGGCAGCGATGACAAGGTTTTCGGATGTCATGACCTCGCCGATCGAACGGCTGTTGTCGCGCTCAAACCGAAGGTCACGGTTGGTCACGATGCCCTGCAGCCCGCCATCGGAACTCACGACGGGAATCCCGCCGATCCCGAATTCCTTCATGGCTTGTTTGGCATCGGCGACGGTGGCGGTTACGGGCAGCGTCACCGGATCTATGATCATCCCGGACTCGGCGCGTTTGACCTTGCGGACCTTAGCCGCCTGCATCTCGATGGTCATGTTCTTGTGCAAGACCCCGATTCCGCCTTCGCGTGCCATCGCAATCGCCATCGCGCTTTCGGTCACGGTGTCCATCGCCGCCGAAATGATCGGGACGTTCAGCGATATGTTTCGGGAAAATCTGGAAACGATGCTGACTTCGCGTGGAAGTACTTCGGAATAATTGGGGACCAGGAGGACATCGTCGTAGGTCAGTCCCTCTCCGACGATCTTGTTGTTGTGTGCGTTCATTGCAATTTGCCAGTAGTTAAATTGCAAGCAAATATAGTCAAATTTTAGGGTTTGACGGTCTATTTAAGTTCCGTTGGCATCCGGTATTTTCATCGGAAACGCACCTCAATGATAGGCCGTAAAAATCTTCAGCGCCTCGTTGTACGCGCTCTCGAAACTCATTGGGCGCGTCCCGGTATCTTCCTTTTGCGCCGTGAAATACGAGAGGAGTTTCTCCGTCGGCATGTTTCCGGTGAGGTCGTCCTTGGCCATCGGGCAACCGCCGAAACCCTGGATCGCACCGTCGAATCGCCGGCACCCTGCCTTGTACGCGGCATCGACCTTCTCGAACCAGCGGTCGGGCGTCGTGTGCAGGTGCGCGCCGAATTCAATGTCCGGATAGGCAGGAATCAGATTCCTGAACAGGTACTCGATAACCTCGGGCGTTGAAGAGCCCACCGTGTCCGACAGCGACAGTATCTTCACGCCCATCGAAGCCAGTTTCCCCGTCCACTCGCCCACGATTTCCACGTTCCACGGGTCGCCGTACGGATTTCCGAAGCCCATCGACAGGTACGCGACGCACTTTTTATTGCTCGCGTCGGCGATCTCGAGGATTTCCTGCAAAGTCACGAGCGATTCGGCGATGGTCTTGTGGGTGTTGCGCATCTGGAAATTCTCCGAAATCGAAAAGGGAAAACCCAGGTAGTCGATTGAAGGTTGTTCCCCGGCCATTTTGGCGCCCTGCGTGTTGGCGATGATGGCCAGAAGCTTGCTCGTGGTCTGCGACAGGTCCAGCGCGGCCAAAACCTCGGCGGTATCCTGCATTTGCGGAATGGCCTTCGGCGACACGAAACTGCCCACGTCGATCGTGTCAAACCCTACCCGGAGCAACGAGCGGATGTATTCGATTTTTTTATCGGTAGGGATGAATGTGCGGATGCCCTGCATGGCATCTCGCGGGCATTCGATGATTTTGATGCGGCCCATTGCCCAAAGATACGATTCCGCCCGGTTATGCCAAAGTTATCGCATCCGCTGCAGGATCCTTTGGTTGATCTGCTTTACAAGTGCGGGGCCTTCATAAATAAATCCCGTGTAGAGCTGGACAAGGCTTGCCCCGGCCTCGAGCTTTTCGATCGCGTCATCCGCCGAATGGATCCCGCCCACGCCGATGATCGGGAACGCACCGCCGCTCTGCTCATAAAGGAACCGGATGACCTGCGTACTGCGGTCGCACAGGGGTTTTCCGCTCATGCCGCCGGCCTCCTTTTTATTTTCGTCGGTCAGGCCCTCGCGCGATAGCGTGGTATTTGTCGCGATCACGCCGGCAATTCGGGTTTGCGCCACGATATCGATAATGTCCCGAAGCTGCCCCTGGGTAAGATCGGGCGCGATCTTGAGCAGAATGGGTTTGTGGTGCGGCTTGGTTGCATTGAGATGCTGAAGTTCCGACAAGAGCCCGGTCAAGGGTTCCTTTTCCTGCAGGTCGCGAAGGTTGGGCGTATTGGGCGAGGATACGTTGACGACAAAATAATCGACAACATCGTAAAGCGCCTCAAAGCATTTGATGTAGTCCGATGCCGCATCTTCATTTGCCGTGTCCTTGTTCTTGCCGATGTTTCCCCCGATCAAAACGTTCCGGTTTTGCCGAAGCCGTTGCGCAGCCGCCGCGACACCGCCGATGTTGAAGCCCATCAGGTTGATCAGCGCCGAATCTTTCCGAAGCCTGAACAAACGCTTTTTGGGGTTGCCCGGCTGGGGAAGTGGCGTCAGGGTGCCGATTTCGATAAATCCGAAGCCGAATGCCGACAATTCGTCAAACAGCTTCGCATCCTTGTCAAAGCCAGCCGCCAGCCCGACGGGATTGGGGAACTTGATGCCGAAGACCTCGCGCTCGAGCTCGGGCCGACGGATCGAATACGTTTTTTCCACCCATCGGCGTATGGGCGAAAACCTTAAAAAATATTTCAGGGCCGAAAAGGTGAAGTAATGCACCTTCTCGGGATCGGCCAGGAAAAGAAGCGGCCGGATAATGGATTTGTACATTGATTATTTGGCTTGCACAAATTTAGGCCATAAAAATTTAATGCAGAATTAATTTGGCATTCGGCAACCGCTAATGTTATTTGATTAAATTTGGGAAAATCTTAACACCGATGGCCCCTACGCCTTCCCATAGGATTATGCTTATTGAAGACGATGCTGACGACCAGTATTTCTTCATGGATGCGCTCGGGATGCTCGACGGTGATTACCAATGCAACATCGTCCCAAATGGCGTCGAGGCTTTGCGCAAATTAACTCAGGACGAACTTCCCTCGGTTATTTTTCTCGATCTCAACATGCCCCTGATGAACGGCTATGAATGCCTGGACCGCATCCGCAACAGCGCTGCCCGGCATGTTCCCGTCGTCGTGATTTCCACTTCCACCAATCCCCGCGATAAAAAACGCGTCGAGGAGCTTGGGGCCCGGGTCTTTCTCGAGAAATCGGGCGACCATAAGAAGCTTCGCGTCCAGCTCGCCGATATTTTGCGAACCTTCCTGTTATAAGTCCCACCGGCGATTTTGTACATTTGTGCAAACCATCGACCATGCAACACCTTATTGACCGTTTCACCAGGTACGTGAAAATCGACACCGAATCCGATTTCAACTCAAAAACAACCCCCAGTACAAAAAAACAACTCGTGCTTTCGCAGATGCTCGAGGAGGAACTTCGCGCCATCGGCATGCAGGAAGTGACCCGGGACAAGAACGGTTATGTCATGGCGACGCTTCCTTCCAATGTGGAAATGGACGTCCCGGTGATCGGCTTCGTTTCGCATTTCGACACCTCACCCGATTTTTCCGGAGCGAACGTCAATCCGCAAATCGTGGAAAATTACGACGGTGGCGACATCGTTCTCAACAAGGAAAAAAACATTGTCCTCTCGCCAAAATATTTCAAGGACCTCTTGCTCTACAAAGGCCAGACGCTCATCACAACCGACGGAACGACCCTTTTGGGTGCCGACGACAAGGCCGGGATCACCGAAATCGTCTCGGCGATGGAACACATGATCAAAAACCCGCAGATCAAGCACGGAAAAATTCGCGTCTGCTTCACCCCCGACGAGGAAATCGGGCGCGGCGCCGATCACTTCGATGTTGAAAAATTCGGGGCCCAGTGGGCTTATACGATGGACGGAAGCCAGATCGGCGAACTCGAATACGAGAACTTCAACGCGGCCGGGGCCAAGATTACCTTCCGCGGAAAGAGCGTGCACCCGGGTTATGCCAAAAACAAGATGATTTCCTCCATGCTGGTGGCGCAGGAATTCATGAACATGCTTCCGAAGGACGAGGTTCCGCAGGAAACAAAGGGGTACGAGGGATTTTTCCACATCACCTCGATCAAGGGACAGATCGAGGAAACGGTGATCGACCTCATTATCCGCGATCACAGCATGAAAAAATTCGAGAAGCGCAAGAGGTTCATCACACAGGCGGTCAGGGACATCAATAAAAAATACGCGAAGCGTTTTGGCGGCACGATCGCCGATGCAGAAATCACCGACCAATACTACAACATGAAGGAAAAGGTGTACCCCGTGATGCACATTGTCAAACTCGCCGAACGCGCCATGAAGGACCTCGGCATCAAGCCCATCATCAAGCCCATCCGCGGCGGCACCGATGGCAGCCGCCTTTCCTATATGGGCCTTCCCTGCCCAAACATTTTTGCCGGTGGCCACAATTTTCATGGGAAATACGAGTATGTCCCCGTCGAGAGCATCGCCAAGGCGGTCGAGGTCATCATCCGAATCGCCGAACTCACCGCCCTCGAACACGGAATCAAACCAAAAGGCAAGAAACATGGAGGAAAGAAACCAGTGGAATAAAGACCCCAAGTGGGACGGCGCCATCGAACTCATCAAGCAGATGGCAGCCAAAACGCCGCTCACCGAAACCGTGAAATGGGGCGGGCCGGTCTACACGTTTAACAACAAAAACGTGATCGGGATTGGCGGATTCAAGAATTACGTGGGCATCTGGTTTTACCAGGGCGCGCTGCTTAGGGACGAGAAGGGAAAATTGGTCAACGCCAACGAGGGCGTGACCAAGGCGCTCCGGCAGTGGCGCTTTTCATCCGAAGCTGAGATCCGCGAAAACGAAAGCCTCATACTCGCCTATATCGCCGAGGCCATCGAGAACGAAAAGGCCGGGCTTGCGATCAAACCCGAGAAAAAGGCGGCGATCCAATCCGATCTGATGGAACGCGAAATGCAGACCGATCCGGCGCTCGCGGCCGCATTTGCCGGGTTTACGCCTTCAAAGCAGCGTGAATTTTTAGAGCACATCGAGACTGCCAAGCAGGAAAAGACCAAATTGGCGCGGCTCGAAAAGGCGAAGGAATTGATTCTTGCGGGAAAGGGGCTCTACGATAAATATAAATAGGACGCACACTGCTATTATAAATTATAAATTATAAATGCGGGAAGCCGGGGGACCGTTGCGCACTCATTAATTTTATTATTGCGAGGCATAAAGAAACATGCCTTGGCCAGACACTGCAGGGCAAAAAAAAAGCAGCGTCATAGCGCTGCGTTTTTTTTTACTTTTCAAGTAGTTTACGATGGCTTCTCATTCTTTTTCAGCGCCGCCGTCATCTCCATCGAGATCGCGGAACGTTCCATTTTAAGTTTCCCGGCCATGGTTTCGATCACGACGGTAGTCTCCGCAAGTTCGGCGACGCGTCCGTGCAGCCCGCTCTTGGTAATGATCTTGTCTCCAACCTTGAGCGCGGATTCAAATTCTTTTTCCTGCTTGGCCCTGCGCCTTTGCGGCATGATCATAAAGAACCACATGACGATGAAGATCAGGACAAAAGGCAATAATGATTGAAGGTTTTCCATGGTTACTTGGTTGCGCCGGCGTCCTGGATCGTGGCTTTTACGCCCAATTTTTCCTGGCCCGCGGCCGTGTTGGTTAAAATGGTTACGGTTTTATGTTGCTGGCCTTTCTTTCCGGATGGATTGAAGGAAACTTTGATCTTACCCGACTCACCCGGTTTGATCGGATCTTTTGGATAATCGGGAACGGTGCATCCGCATGAACC
>JAEWCF010000090.1 GCA_023390775.1 Bacteroidota bacterium
GATAACCGCCAGCAGGTCGCCGAAGTCCCCGGCAAGAAAAATATCAGTCCGGATAACCAGGCCGGTCCCGAACGTATCCTGTCGGTACAGAACCCCGAGAAGGCGATTGCCGTACAGGATGCGTCGGTTAAAAAAGATTCGGTGGTTGTTGCTGCCGCCGAACCTAATGCGCTGGAAGAATTGCTAATTGAAAAAGAAGAAAAAGAAAAGAAGGTTACCTCTGATGCTAAATTAAATAGGTGGCAAATTACCTCAAATGTTGCCCCTATTTATTTTAGTTCAGCTTCAAACGGATCGCCGATCGACTCCAGGCTCGAAGAGACAAGCAAGTCCTATAAGACCAGCGTTTCTTACGGTGCCGGTGTCCAGTACGCCCTCAACAAGCGGCTTAGCGTCCGGTCCGGAGTCAATGCGCTCGCACTCGAGTACGCCACGACCGACATCTTTTTCATGCAAACGCCCAACGCCACGCCTCTGCGGAACGTGAGGACCAATCTGCAGGGATCATTGATCCAGGTCGAGAGCGACCCGGGAATGGTGTCGATGGCAACGTCAAGGGGCGACAAGCGTTACGACGGGATGCTCAACCAACGCATCGGTTATATTGAAGTTCCCGTTGAAATGTCCTATCAGATCCTTCAAAAACGCTTTGGGGTTGCCCTGATCGGCGGATTCAGTACGCTGTTCCTCAACCAGAATGAGGTGTCGATTGAAGGTACGGGGCTCAACATGACCATCGGCGAGGCCAACAACCTCAACCCGATGCATTTCTCGACCAACGTCGGCTTGGGAATCAAATATGATTTTTTAAAATCGCTGCAATTCAAGGTCGAACCGATCGTGAAATATCAGCTCAATACATTCAGCAATGATTCGGGGAATTTCAGACCGTTTTTCCTCGGAATCTATACAGGCCTGAATTACCGTTTTTAAGTTGGTTTTGCTTTAGTTAGGTTAAATGAACTGCTTCGGCAGTGAAAAAGCGTTCTTTCCGGAGGGCGCTTTTTTTATTTCCCGAAATCGCGCAGGCCCTGCAGAATGATCTCCCGCGCCTGTTCCCGCGTGTCCCGAATGTCCTTTTTGTCCTCGGCCGAAAGCCCCTGGGTTTGGATAAAATGGTGGATCCTTGACCGCATCCGGCCCGGGCTTCCGCTTAAAAAGGTATAGGAAAACCTCTTTTTGTTATCGGGGAAGGTAAGCGGGACGATGGGAATCTGATGTTCGATGGCCAATCGGAACGCACCATCCTTGAACTCGTCGAGTAAAATAGACTGGTCATCAGGAACCCCGCCCTCAGGGAAGATGCAAATGCTGAGGCCTTGCTCCAATCGCAATTGCGCACGACGGAAGACCTCCATCCGGCTTTTGGAACTGCTGCGGTCCACCATGATGCACGTCCGTTTGTAGAAAAACCCGAACAAAGGGATCTTCCCGAGTTCCTTCTTCCCAACAAAAACGAACGGGTTGCGAATCACGGCCAGCATGAGCATGATATCCGCCATCGAAGTGTGGTTGGCGATGAACATGTAGCTCTTACCGCGTTCGGGAACCTGGTCGGCGATGACGCTAAAACGAAACCCCATGCCGATGAGGATCACCTTTGCCCAAATCCTGGCCATGATGAAAAAATAAGGATACCATTTCTCCCGCAGGATGGACACCAGCAAAAACGGAAACATGACGATGATCGGCACGGTTACCAATACGTAGAACCATATGCGCCAAAGCACCCAAAAAACGATTTTCAGCCCCCTCATGCGCCCAAAAGTACGCATAAGAATATCATATAATCGCTTAACTTTGCGGCAAACATCAGCCATGCCCAAAATACTTACGGGAATCCAGAGCACCGGCACGCCCCATTTGGGCAATCTTCTCGGCGCCATCATCCCGGCCATCGAAATGTCTGCGGACCCTTCCAACCAATCTTTTCTGTTCATCGCCGATCTGCATTCGGCTACGCAGATCAAGAATGCCGAGACCCTGCGAAACAACACCCAAAGTACGGCTGCGGTCTGGCTCGCATGCGGATTGGATACCGATAAGGTGGTCTTTTATCGCCAGTCCGATGTTCCGCAAACCGCCGAATTATCCTGGTATTTGAGTTGCTTTTTTCCTTTCCAAAGGCTTACCCTGGCCCACTCCTTCAAGGACAAGGCTGACCGGTTGGAAGATGTCAACGCCGGCCTGTTTACCTATCCGATGCTGATGGCCGCTGACATCTTATTGTACGATATCGATTATGTCCCCGTCGGGAAAGACCAATTGCAGCACATCGAGATCACCCGTGATGTCGCCTCGAGGTTCAACCATCAGATGGGCGAAACTTTTGTGCTTCCCGAACCAAAAACCGGGCAGGACACGATGCTCGTACCCGGTACCGACGGCCATAAAATGAGCAAATCGCGCGGCAATTACATCAATATCTTTCTGGACGACAAGGCCCTGCGCAAGCAAATCATGTCCATAGAAACCGACAGTACGCCACTCGAGGACCCCAAGGACCCCGACACATGCAAGATCTTTGCGATTTATCGATTGATCGCCTCCGACGAACAACAAGGGCAAATGCGCGCCAAATATCAAAATCCGAATCGCGATTTTGGATACGGGCACGCCAAACAGGAACTTTTCGAGCTGATCTTAAAACGTTTTGAAACCGAGAGGGCGCGGTACAATTATTTCATTTCAAACCCGGATCAGATTGAGGCCCTTTTGCTGGCCGGTGCTGCCAAAGCCTCAACTACTGCCGATGCCGTGTTGGCCCGGGTTCGTGCCAAGCTTGGATATCGCTAGATCGCCTCGAAAAACTTTCCGGGCAGCGGCCGGACCACTCCCTTGAGTTCCATATCGAGCAGTGTGGGTGAAAGCTCGAAAATAGGAAGCCCGCAGTCATTGGCGATAACATCGATCATCTCGCGCCCCTTGGCCAACAAATAATCGTAAATTCTTTGCTCGAGGTTGCCGAGTTCAACAAACAATCGTTTCTGGACGGGCTTTTGCCTCGTTTCCCAACCCATGATATAGACAAGGTCGGCGGCGGAGGTAATCATGTGCGCCTTTTGCGACTTGATCAGGTTGTTGCATCCGTGTGCCAAAGCATCCCCGGGCCTTCCGGGAACCGCAAAGACCTCGCGGTTATAGTCATTGGCTAAATTGGCCGTAATGAGCGAACCTCCTTTTTCGGCAGATTCGATGACCACGGTCGCCTCGCTTAATCCTGCAACGATACGGTTGCGTTGTACGAAGTTTTGCTTCATGGGTTCGGTGCCGATGGTAAATTCGGTGAGGATCCCGCCCCGCATCTCGACCATTGTCCGCGCGAAAGAGGTGTGCCGATGCGGATATATCCGGTCAAGCCCGTGCGCCACCACGCCGATGGTCTGCAACCCGCAGGAAACGGCCGTCTGGTGCGCCGTGATATCGGCACCAAAAGCAAGCCCGCTCACAATAACGGGATCGAGAGGCGAAAGCGATTCGATCAATTCGCGGCAAAAGGCAGCGCCGGCAAGGCTGAGGTTGCGTGTACCCACAATGCTGATCACGCGGCGGCCTGTCAAATTGAGGTTGCCTTTAGAAAATAAGATGATGGGAGCGTCGGGAATGTGCCGAAGCCGATACGGATACCCTTCATCCGAAGGAAGATGGGCCTGAATGCCGTTTTCCCGGATGAACGTCAGTTCCCGCTGGACGGTCTCGAAAGACAGATTCCGAAGGGCAGAAATCTGGTCCTGCTTAAGCCCTGCGGCCTGGAGTTCTTTGGCCGAGGCGGTGAACGATGCTTGGGCCGACCCGAAGGCGGCAATCAGTTTTTTAGCGGAAATGTCCCCAATGCCGGGTGCCATCCGCAGAGCGATGGTGTAAAATAATTCTGTATGGCGCATATAAAATAATGAAACCGAAATTTAGCCTTTTCGCGGCAATTGTTGAAAAAATCTGTTGATAAAATTTCGTTGCCAAGGCCTATTGAATAACTTTGCCAATATGAAAATCGAGCAATATATTTCGCAGTTGCTTTACCGCTACCCGTGCGTTACGGTACCGGGTTTTGGCGCTTTCCTGTCCGAACCGCAACCCGCCCAGCTCGACGAGGCTTCCAGTGCGTTTTATCCGCCTAAAAAACTGATTTCCTTCAACGCGATGCTCAAGTCCAACGATGGGCTTCTCGCACAGCACGTGGCCCGGACCGAAGGCCGCACTTTCGAGGACGCGCTCGAGGCCATCCGAAGCGAAGTGTCGATCTGGACCAACATCCTCGAACTCAACGACAAATTCATTTTGAAGAATGTCGGCGAGATATCGCTGAATCCCGAGGGCAACATGGTCTTCACACCCTACGAGAACCTGAATTACCTGACCGATTCGTTTGGGCTGAGCTCATTTGTTTCTCCCGCCGTCCAACGCGAAGTTTATAAAAAACAAGTTGAGGCGCTTGAGGAAAAAACGCCAATTACCATCCTTCCCAAAACCCGGAGCAAATCGCATGTCTGGAAATATGCCGCCGTTTTCGTGGTAGGCCTGGGCGTAGCAGGCGTGTTCGGGGTCAGGATGTACAACGACCAGGTCGCGCGCGAAACTCTTGCGGTACAGCAACAGGTCCAACAGGACGTGCAGCAGAAAATTCAGGAGGCCACTTTCTTTATTGACAATCCCATTCCGGCGGTGACGCTTTCGGTAAAGGATGAAAAAATGCCCTACCATGTGGTGGCCGGTGCATTCAGGCTTGAATCCAACGCTTCCAAAGCGCACCGTCAATTGAGCCGGCTTGGGTACAAATCGCGCAAACTTGAGCCAAATGGCCACGGGCTTTACCCGGTCCTGTACGGAAGTTTTCCCACTTATAAAGATGCCTACCGAGCCATGTCCAAAATTAAGCGAACACACAATCCCGACGCCTGGCTCCTCATAAAAGAACTTTAAAACATCCCGTAACCACGGGATTTTTTTTTGAAGAATCTTAACTTTGAAAGAAAAAACAATGCACCCGAAAAGCCCTTCCGAATCACTTACCGTTCTAACCGATCTCGTCCTTCCAAGCGAAACCAATCCGCTCAACAATCTGTTTGGCGGTGAGCTACTCGCCCGGATGGACCGCGCGGCCAGTATTGCGGCCCGGCGCCACTCCCGCAGGATCACGGTAACGGCATCGGTAAACCATGTGGCTTTCAACCGCTCGATCCCTTTGGGAAGCGTCGTGACGATCGAGGCAAAGGTGTCCAGGAGTTTCAAGAGTTCGATGGAGATCTTTATCGACGTATGGATCGAAGACCGCGAATCGGGGATCAGGACCAAGGCAAACGAGGCGATCTATACTTTTGTTGCGGTGGACGATACGGGACGACCGGTTGAAGTTCCGCCCATTTCACCGGAAACCGATCTTGAAAAACAACGGTTTGACGCAGCCCTGAGGCGCAAACAGCTTAGCCTGGTCCTCGCGGGCAAAATGAAGCCGGACGATGCAACCGAGCTCAAGGCCTTGTTTGTCTAGAAAAACTTGAAATTTACATTCCGGCCAGCCACGATTGCGGGTTCACGTAAGTCGTGTTCTGCGAAATCATGAATTTGATCACCGTCTTGCCCGTGTCCCCATTGGTCCTGATGCGCCCTATGTTCTGGTTGATCCTGACTTTGTCTCCCTTGCTGACGCTGACGCTGCTCAGGTTTTGGTAAACCGTGAAAAAGTCCCCGTGCTGGATCATGACGGCTTTGTTGACCGGGGAGAGGACGATCACGCTCGTCACTTCCCCGCCAAAGACCGCTCGGGCGCTGGCTCCGTTTTCGGTAGTGATTTCCACTCCGCTGTTATGCACGATGAGCGATTTGTGAACCGGATGCGGCTGATCGCCGTAGCCCAGGGTCACGACGCCTTTCTCCACCGGCCACGGTAGCCTGCCGCGGTTCGCCCTGAAATTATCCGAAATCACCTTGCCCTCCGGGGTCAGGACGATCTTGGCCGTGGAACTCGTAGCGGTCTTGGCTGCCGAGGATGACTTGGACGGATTTGCCTTAGCTGCTGCTTCGGTCTTGCGGTTGGCCGCCGCGATCGCATCCCGGATCAGTTTGTTGATTTGCCTGTCGATTGCCTTCGACTCCTTTTGTTTTTTGGCAATCTCAGACGCAATCTGCTTCTTGTTGCGCCGGATTTCCTGCACGATCTTCTCCTGCTCCTGGCGCTCCTTTTCGAGTTCCTGCTTCTCTTTTTGGTTTTCGGCAAGCAATTTTTGCTTTTCGGCCTTTTGCGCACCGAGTTTCTGATTGAATACTTCCAGCTGCTGGGTCTTGCCCTTTATCTCGTCTCCCTGCGCGCGGCGAAAACTCGCATACTGCTTCATGTACTGCGCGCGTTTGTAGGCCTGCAGGAAGTTTTCGGAAGACAACAGGAACATCGCCCGGCTCTGTTCGCTGCGGCTCTTGTAGGATTTGCGGATCATCTCGGCATAATCGGCGCGCAAATCTTCCAGGTCTTTCTTCAATTTGTTGATCTGCACTTGGTTGATATACATGTCATTGTTGAGGAGCCTCGTCTGTTTCTCGGTGGTCTGAATGAGGTTTTCCTTGAGCCGGATCTTTTTCTGCTGAAGGATCAGCTCGGTGGTCACGGATTTTTCCTTTGATTTTACCGACTGCAACAGCTTTTGGTTTTCCAGTATCTCACGCTGGATCTGGGCCTTGCGTTCTTCCAACTTCTCCTGTTGAGACGGTTGGCCCCACGAAGTGGCCGCGCAAAACATGATAAGGCATAGAAGAAATTTGTGCATGGGAAGAAATTTGTGCAAATCTAATCAATAAATATTCTTTCATAACCCTCGGGAACACTGTACGGAAATGAAAGGTCCTCGTCAAACGAAACGGAATTATACTCAATGCCGATGGTGGTTTTTCTCTTTTCCTGATGCGCTTCGATCTGAATCGATGCGGGAAGGATGGCCTTTGGATTTGGCGTGTGCGCCGGATACGAGACCAACAGCGAGCGGTTCTTGGAAGGTTGATCGATTTGCTGGCGCTTGATCAGGAATTGCCCGGCTTCAAAAAAGAAGGCCTTCAGGGTGCCGTTCTGGTTTTGGGCCAGCTTGTAGAGTTTATCCTCAATGGTCGATTCATATGCCCCGCGGGTAAGGTCGTCCATCGCCAGCCCCGTCAGCATATTCTGTACTTTCATGTAGTCGAGATCGGTGCCGAGCCAGCGGCTGAGGGTCGTATAATCGCCTTCGAAATATTCCGAATTGGGTTTCGCGTAATACTGGACCTTGTCTGGTGTAATCAGCGCCTTGGCCATCGTGATCCCCAGGAAACGTACGCTGACCAATATCTTTTCATCTTTTAGGATGCGGATCTCGGCCGTAACGTTATGCGTTTGCTTGTCGTCCTCAAACCGTGCCGATGACTTGATGTACAACGTGCGGTAATTTTTTGCATTCGCGAAATGGCGCTGTGCAATTTCCTTGGCGGGCATGGCGGAACTTGCCTTACTCTCGCGTACGGCCGATGTAGATTTGCAGCCCGATGCCAACATCGCAGCCGCAATAAACAGAAGTATTTTGTTCATTATTTGGATTTCTTGAGGAGGGCTTCGGCTTTGCGAAAATGGATCTCCTTGTTCTTTTCGTCGCCCAACGCGTGGCAGGCTTCCCCGATCTGGATGTGGAATTTGGCTTCGGATTGTGGGTCGTCAACCACAAAATCGAGCCCCGATTCCAGTAATTGCCGCGCCTTTTTATGGTTCTTCAGCTGATTTTGCGCAAGCCCTGCGTAATAATAAAATTGGGGCTGTAACGGGTACAAATCAATCATTTCCTCCGCTTTTCTGGCGACCGGCTCGTAAAAACCTTTCTGGCCGAGAGCCTCGAAGTAGAGAAGGATGGATTCCACGTCGTCGGGTGCCGATTTCAGGTGCATTTCATAGTATTTCGCTGCCTGGTCCCATTTGTTCTTGGAGTGATAAAACTTCGCTATTTCCTTCGCAACCGCGACTTCCCTGTCATTTGACATGAGGCCGATCGCCTTTTCGAGGTCGGCGTCATACTGGGGCTTGTCCTTGGCAAAAATCAGGAATTCATTGAGTACGCGGTGCTTGATCTTGCCGTCTATCTTCTTGGACGACAATACGATATTCATTGACTTCACCGCCTTGTCGATATCGTTGTTGGCCAAATTGAATTTGAAAAGGCTGACCTGAGCCCACTCCGATTCCGGAATTTCCCTTTCGAGTTTCTTCGCGATCTCCATTGCCTTGTCCTCCTGGTTGCTTTCCGAATAGAGGTAGATCAGCGAAATGTAATTGGACTCCTCCTTGGGATTTTTGGCAATCTGTGCGAGTAAATTTGCCTTCTCCGGACCTTGGTACCTGGCATCGCGCAGGATTTGCGCCTTATAGTTCTCGCGCATCTCCGATTTCCCGACCGTTTCGTTGAGTTCATTGATCAGGTCAAGCGCCTTGTCAAACTGCATCGTGCTCATATAGAGCGACGCCAGTTCCTCGCGGTACTCCTTCTTGAATTCGATCAGCTTCTGGACGATGACAATGGCCTGGTTAAAGTTCCCGGTTTCGTAGCTCACATCGTACAGCCCGACCCAGGCCCATTGGTTTTTCGGGTCGATTTGAGTGGCCTTGTCGAAGTTGTCATAGGCGCGCTTGTAATCCTTCTGCAGCAGGTAATTCTTGCCGAGTTCAAAGTAAAGCGTCGGGTTGTTGGGCTGGATCTTGAGGCATTTCTCCAGTTCCGATATTGCCCTGTCGTAATTCTCGATGCCTTTCTGCTTTAGCGATTCATAGAAATGATCCTGGAATTCGTCGGTGACGGCCGCGATATCCTCAGGTTCCTGCACTGCCGGCGGGTCGGTTTGGGCCTGCGCCGAAATCCCCCACAGGGCTAAATACGCTATTGCAAAAATTTTCATCATATTATTCAAGCACCGAAAAATCGCCGATGCTGATACTGGTAAATTTACCGTTAAAGCTCGCGTGGCTGCCAATCATCGCGTGGTCCAGATTGGCATTGGCAATCTTGCTGTTCTTTTGGACAAGGCTGTTCCGAATTTCCGAATTCTCCACCGTGCAATTGTCGCCCAATGAGACGTTGGGACCTACCGTGGCGTTACGCAAGACCACGTTCTCCCCAATATAGCACGGCCTGATGATCGTCGAATTCTCCGAAATCACCGAATCGGCCACCAAATTCTGCCCGTCCTGGTGTAAGAACGCCAACATGCGCGAATTTGTTTCAACCGTTACGTTTTTATTGCCGCAGTCCATCCACTCGTCCACCTTTCCGGGCACGAAGAGCATGCCCTTCTGCTTATGTTCTCGAGCGCGTCAGTGAGCTGGTATTCGCCGCCCTTG
>JAEWCF010000096.1 GCA_023390775.1 Bacteroidota bacterium
ATTTGACATTTCTCAAAACAACCAAAGATACGCCTTTGCAAAGGATTGCGCCCAAAGTTTCTCGTTGTGCTTTCCGCCCGGGACGATGGTAAATTTAAGGTCGCGGTCCCTCATTTTCGGGCCGATCAATTTCACCAGCTTTTCGGCCTCCGGGACCATTCCCTTGCTCTCAGAATCGCCGGCCAGCAAATATGTTTTGGTACGGATGCGCTTTTTGGACGCCGTTAATTTATAAATATCATCGGAGTACCATAGCGACGGCGAAAAAATCAGCGCTTTGCCGAAAACCCCGGGGTGTTCGAGCGCCGCATACCAGGAGATCAGGCCGCCGAGCGAGCTACCCCCGATGGCCGTATTCCGTCGCCCCGTCTTGGTCCTGAAGCTTGAATTGATCTTCGGCATCAAGGTATTGACAATGAAATTGACGTAATTTTTACCCTGGCCGCCGCCGTGCTTCGCATTGGGATAAGGAGTCAACTCGTCGAGCCGTTTTTCGCTCCCGTTGTCGATTCCGACTACGATGATCTTCGCATGGAGGCTGTCAAGTGTTTCGTCCACGCGCCATTCTCCCGCAAATGAAGTTTTTGCATCAAAGAGGTTCTGAGCGTCATGCAGGTACAGCACCGGGTACCGGCGGTTTTGCTCGTCGTAATCTTCGGGAAGGTGGACGCGGATTTTTCGTGTGCCGATTTCGGGCGAGTCGATCGTAAAGACTACATCCTGTGCCCATAGCATTTGTGCTGTCAGAAGGAAAAATAATAGATGTTTCATCTGCCGATCACGATCCAGTCCCAGCCGTCACTCTGAACCTGGAGCCGCTCATTGGGGTTGATGGTGTTGATAAAGGTGTTGGTCACGTCATCGTAAATGATGCCGCCCAAGGTCGTAAGCGGTTTCGGGGTGATGCCGTTGGAACCGATGATGATGTAAATCCTTCCGAAATTCGCCGTTGCATCGGGCAACCGCACCGAATTCACCGACCCAAAGACCCTAACTGTATGGTGTGTCGAATCGATGAGAAAATCGCCCGTGAACGCGCCGGTTGTGGTGTAAGGTTTTACATTATTGGATCCCCAGGAAACGTTTCCCGCGCCGTCGGTAACCATAGCCTGGCCGGTAGACCCGTCGGCCAACGGAAGTTTATAGCTGGTTCCGACGTTGCCGATTTCGGTCTCGCCTACAAGCCGCGTCCTCCCTATGAAAAACGCCGCGAAACCGGTAGGATTGAGCACTTCGGAAAAATAACCGTACTGATTTCCGGCCGCGCCCACGATCCTGGAGTAATGGCCGTAGACGTTGGCAGCGGGCGAGAAGCCTGTGATATCGACATGGCTTCCTGCCACCAGGGATGCCGAACTTACACCGATATTGGTCCGGACGCCATACAGCGAACCCGTTGCCCCCGACAAATTGTTGTACATACCGTGCAATTCGTACGAAGAGTTTATCATGTCGTTGTACACGCCGTATTGAAAGTCGGCAATCCCGAAATAATTGTGCAGGCCATAAATGGTCGTCGCCGATGGCACCTCATTCTTGAATCCGGTGACGGTGGACTGGTTGCTGCCAAACATGTTGACATAACCGAATTTGGCTCCGCCCCAAAAGCCGTCAAACTCGTTCCAATGGCCGTATTGCGGCATGAAACTGTAGCTGGCCAGGCGAGTGAAGTGGCCGTAAATACTTGGGTTTCCACCTTGCACGACAGTCGTATGGGTGCCGTAAACCTGTTCGTCCTGGTTGGGCGTAATAATGGTTTCAACGCCTTTCACAATTCCCGGCCCAAGGCTCTGAATTTCCGAATAGACGCCGGTCGCATTGCCATTGGTGGACAGGTTGTTTGCGGTGCCGAAGATGTTTGGCCCGGCGATAAAATTCTGCATGCCCACTTTTTTTCCTACACTGTTCACGGCCATTTCATTGTAGACTCCGTACATGTCCGCACCACCCGAAACCTGAAGCTGGTTGTACAAACCGTAAACATAACCGGACCCCGAGTTGATGATCTCGTTGCGGATTCCCTGCATCAGGCCGCTGGGCGGAGTGGTCCGGATAAAGAGGCCGGTATCGCGGTTGGAAACAACCGAGAGCTTGCCTATTTCGGGAGCGGCCGACCCAATAACGACGTCGCGGTAGGCAAATTCGGTGGGGTAAAGAAACGTGCCGTTATCGCTCCACAGTTCCCGATTGAGCCGCATCCAGGAGAAATAGTTGCTGTCCCAATAGTAAAAGCCCGGAGCATAGATGCCGCTCGTCGCAGTTAAAAGGACGATCATCCCGTGTTGCAATGCGCCCGGATCGGTTGACGAAAGCGCCGAAACGCGCGGGACGAGAAATCCGGTGGTCGCGGTGGGAGCCGCGGGGTTTGCGGCCACTACATCCAGGGTAGCTGCAGGCGTGGTGGTCCCGATACCCACTTGGGCACTGGCAACCAAAGGTATAAGTAGCAGATAGGAAATAAAATTGCGCACGCCGATAAAATAAATGTAAAGGTAAGAAGACCAATGCAATATGATTCATCCAGTCGCCCGATTCGCAAAATTTTTTGCCGACAAACCTAAATTCGATACTTTAGCAAAAAGACCGTCATGAATACCTACGAGGAAAAATTGAGCCTCTTGTCTGAAATGATCGAGTTTGCCAAGGTGGACGGCGAACTGCACGAGCGCGAAATCGAGTTCCTGTCACTGGTGGCCCATGAACTACAGATCGAAAAACCCGTATTCATCCAACTGTTCCGGCAACAGTCGGACATCCGCGTGATCAAATCCGAAACCCAGCGCATCCACCAGTTTTACCGGTTGGCACTCCTGATGCACTGCGACGGTAAACTGCATGAGCGCGAGAATATCTCGATCAAGCAGCTGGGGATCAATATGGGGCTCAGCCCCGCCGCGATGAACAAGGTCCTTGATATGATGAAGGCTTCACCTACCGGGATGATCGAGTCGGAGGAGATTATCAGGGCGTTTAAGGAGCAGCATAATTAAAGTGATAATGTATCAATTTGAAAATTTGAAAATTTGAAAATTTGAAAATGAGGACCCGAGCCCGAAGGGCGAACGGAACGGAGCGATAGCGCAGTTAAATGAGGAAATTTGATAATTTGAAAATTTGAGAATTTGAGAATTTGAAAACGACAAACTATGAAACTAATCAATTGGTCATTTTTAAATCCCAAACTTACGACGTACTACAGGCTGTTTCTGCTGATTTGGATTATAATCTTAGCGTTAGGTAATTCTACAGAGATTATCGTGATTGCGACTACATTGGCCGTTTCTTCAATTTTGTTTGGAATCGGATTTTATCTCAATAACCGCTGTTAACCTTGAAACCGCCATTTTCAAATTTTCAAATTGGCTAATTTTCAAATTAATCAAGCGTTTTCCAGCGCCTTCTGCAGTTCCTTGATTTCATCCCGATACTTCGCGGCCTGCATAAAGTCCAGATCTTTCGCGGCTTTTTCCATGGCCTTGCGCGCATCGCGGATCTTTTTGTCGATCTCGGGTTTCGTGAGGTATTTGTTTTCGGGTTCCGATGCCTTGGCTTCCTTGGCCTTGATGTAGTTGGTAGCCACCGAATTTGACGGCATGATGTTCTCTATCCGTTTGTTGAGCGCCATCGGCTCGATATTGTTCGCCTTGTTGTATTCCATCTGCTTGGCCCGACGGTAATTGGTCTCGTCGATGGTCTGTTGCATCGAACCGGTAATCGTATCGGCATACATGATCGCCTTGCCGTTGATGTGGCGCGCGGCACGCCCGACGGTCTGGGTCAGCGAGCGGTTGCTGCGGAGGAAACCTTCCTTGTCGGCGTCGAGAATGGCTACGAGTGAAACCTCGGGCAAATCGAGCCCCTCGCGCAAAAGGTTCACACCGATCAGCACGTCGAAAATCCTCTTCCGCAAATCCTGCATGATCTCGACGCGTTCGAGCGTATCGACCTCGGAATGGATGTAGCGGCATCGGATCGAAACCTTGGTCAGGTATTTCGCGAGTTCCTCGGCCATGCGCTTGGTGAGCGTGGTGACCAAAACGCGTTCGTCCACTTCCACGCGCTGCTGGATTTCCTCGATCAGGTCGTCGCTCTGGTTCTTGCTCGGGCGGATCTCGATGATGGGGTGCAGAAGGCCGGTCGGGCGGATCACCTGCTCGACGTATATGCCTTCGGATTTTTGCAATTCGTAATCGGCGGGCGTGGCCGAGACGAACACAACCTGGTGCTGCATCGCCTCGAATTCCTCGAACTTCAGCGGGCGGTTGTCCATCGCGGCGGGCAATCGGAACCCGAACTCCACCAGGTTTTCCTTGCGCGAGCGGTCGCCACCGTACATCGCGTGGACCTGCGAGACGGTGACGTGGCTCTCATCGATGACCATCAAATAATCCTTCGGGAAATAATCGATCAGGCAGAAGGGACGCGTGCCCGGCAATCGCCCGTCGAGGTAACGCGAATAGTTTTCGATTCCCGAACAATAACCCAGTTCACGAATCATTTCGAGGTCGAAATTCGTTCTTTCTTCCAGGCGCTTGGCCTCCAGGTGTTTGCCGATGCTGTTGAAGTAATCCACCTGCTTGACCAAATCCTGTTGAATCTGCCAGATGGCGCCCTGCAAGACCTCGGGCGAAGTGACGAACATGTTTGCCGGATAAATGTTCAGCCGGGTGTATTTCTCGATGACCTTGGAAGTCTTGGCGTCGAAAGCCTCGATTTCCTCGATCTCGTCGCCGAAGAAATGGATGCGGAAGGGTTCGTCGCCGTAACTCGGGAAAACCTCCACGGTATCGCCCTTGATACGGAAACTTCCCGGCGTAAACTCGGCCTCGGTACGCGCATAAAGGCTTTGGACGAGCCGATGCAGCAACCGGGTGCGCGAGATCATTTCGCCGCGCTGGATCGAGATCACGTTCTTCTGGAATTCAACGGGGTTTCCGATACCGTAAAGACATGACACCGAAGCCACCACGATGATGTCCCTTCGGCCGGAAAGCAACGACGAAGTCGTCGAAAGCCGAAGCTTCTCCAGTTCCTCGTTGATCGAAAGATCTTTTTCTATGTAAAGTCCGGTCACCGGAATGTAGGCCTCGGGCTGGTAATAATCGTAATAGGAGACGAAATATTCCACCGCGTTCTCGGGGAAAAATTGCTTGAATTCGGCGTAGAGTTGCGCCGCGAGCGTCTTGTTGTGTGCGAGTACAAGCGTCGGGCGCTGCACCTTGGCGATGACGTTGGCCATCGTGAAGGTTTTTCCCGAACCGGTCACCCCCAACAGCGTCTGGAATTTCTCGCCGTTCTCGATGCCCGTCGCCAGTTTGTCTATGGCCTGTGGCTGGTCGCCGGTAGGAACGTAGTCTGAAACAACCCTGAATTTCATAGCCTTTTTATCAGCCTTAAAAATACGCAATTGCGCGGCGATTTCTGCATTCCGTTTGCTTTTCGTTAAGAGCTATTGCACGGTGTAAGCGGAAGTCGAAGTTTCGCCGAGTGCAAAGAATCCCAGCGGGTATTTGTCCTCATCGGTCTGGTTGACAATGTTGCCGCGGACTGTTGCCGGCGGGGTCGAGAAGGGGCTGCCACCGTTGCTTCCCGCGATTCCGGTCAGGATGTTCATGTAGTTGTAGTACCGACGCGAGATTCCCGTCACCGATATCTCAAGTTCGTCGCCCGCTTCAAGTTCGTCGTCCGAATACAGCGCGAAAATCTCGTTGCCCTGGAAGAAACGGTCCTCGATCACCTCGTAAAACGGAATGACAAAATGGCTCGATTTGAATCGGAGGAGGTATTGGTCCTCGGTGGATCCGTCATCGGTAAAGAAAGCCTTGACCTCGATGTCCTCGCCCGTAAATCCGCCTTCCGCGGACTGTTCGACCCCCGAAATGGCCGGTACGGGAAACAGTTTTTCGGTCGCCGAATACACATCGTCGCCGTGGACGACCTGCAGCATGTACTCGGCACCGATCTCGGGCACGAAGTCATGGCAGACGTATTTCCCGGCCTCTTCCTCGACAAAAGTGAAAACTCCCGCAGGCCCCGTAACGGTAACCGAGGCACCGCTCACCGGCGGGACATCATCCGCGAAATAGGGCGCGGTCATCGACAACCGGATCACCTGGTCGCTGCCGGGCGTTCCCTTTTCCCACTTGATCAGCGCATCGATCACCAGCCGGGGTTCGGAGGTGCCCAAATCCACATCGACGACATCCTCGCATCCCGTGAGTGTCATCGCAAATACTATCAACAGCAACCTGAAAATCCTCATGGCCTAAAATTTAAAATTATAGCTGATTCCTGGCACGATGCCAAAAATCGAGAACCGGACGGCCTCGTTACGCCCCGTTTCCTCGTTTTGCGAGAAAGACAGCGAGGCGGCATTCCGGCGGTTGTAAACATTGTAAACGCTGAAAACCCATTCGCTCCGCCAGCCTTTTTTCTTCTCCGGTTTGGGCGTCCATGTTGCCGAAAGATCCAGGTGGTGATAGGCCGGAAGGGAGTTCATGTTGCGCGGCCCGTAGGAAGGGACCGTGATGTCCTGATATTGATACTGGCCGGTGGGGAAGGTGGCGGGTTGTCCCGTCTGTAGCGTAAAATTCGCGCCGAACGACCATTTTTTACTGAGCTCGTATGCCGAAGTTATCGCGAGGTTGTGCGTTTTGTCATACGGCGAGCGGTACCAATCGCCGTTGTTGATGCCGGGTTCCGATGCGTTGCGGCCGGGCGTTCGCTGTTGCGATTTGGACAGCGTGTAGGAAATCCATCCGGTAAAATCGCCGGTGTTCTTCCGAAGCAGGAATTCCAGCCCGTACGCGCGTTGCTCGCCGTTGAGGATAACCTGTTCAAGCGCGTCATTGGCGATCAGGTCGGCGCCGTCGATATAGTCGATGCGGTTGCGGACCTCGCGGTAAAAGGTCTCGCCCTCGAATGAATATTTGTCGTTGTTGAAGTTCACGAAATAGCCAAAGGCCACCTGGTCGAGGATCTGCGGGCGGATGTAGCGGTCGCTCGGGGTCCAGACGTCCAGCGGCGTTGGCGATGAGGTGTTGGACACCAGTTGCAGGTATTGCACCATGCGGTTGTAGCTCGCCTTGAAGGACTTCTGAGCGTTGAACGCGTAAGACAGCGAAAACCGCGGTTCCAGGTTCCCGAATGCCTTCATCAACTCGTTGGATTTGTAATATCTGTAGCCGACGGGTTGCGCCTTCTCGTAAATCTGCAATTCTTGATTGAAGGTGACGGGCGATCCATCGTACAACTTCTCGGTTGAGGCGCCCAGCCTGTAAAAAGCCGAAGCCCGAAGCCCGTACCGGATGGTCAGGTCGTTTGTGACTTTGTGGTCGGCGTCGATGTAGACCGATGGTTCGAACGCGTATTTCAGGTCGAGTTGCGCGGGGTTGAAGCCCGATTCGGAACCCAAAGGCGAGATCGTCCCGGGATTGAACTCGTAATAGATTCCGTTGGTGCCGAAGGAAAGCGTGACCTTCTCGCTGAGGTAGTTCCGGAAATCGTAGCGAAGGTTGTAATTCCGGATGCCCGAATCGTATTTGAAGCCCACGAAATCCAGATCCAATCCGTAGTAATAATCGCTGTAGATGAGCGAGAGGTTGGAAAAGAGCTTGTCTGAAAAAAGGTGGTTCCAGCGAAGGTTGAGCGTCGCGTTGCCGTAGATGTTCATGAACGACCCCGAGAGGTTGAACACGTCGCGCCCGAAATAACCCGAAAGGAAAAGACTGTTGTTCTTGTCCAGTCGATAATTTAACTTCGTGTTGAGGTCATAGAAGTACGCGGAATTCTTGATGTCGGACAGTTTGAGCAGCAGGTGCCCGTACGAGGCGCGCCCGCCAATCAGGAACGAGCCCTTTTCCTTTACGATCGGCCCCTCGGCCAAGAGCCGGCTTGAGATAAGCCCGATTCCGCCGTTCATGGAGAAGTTGTTCGCGTTCCCGTCCTTCTGGTAGATGTCCAGCACCGACGAGGCCCTTCCGCCAAACCGCGCCGGGATACCGCCCTTGTAGAGCTTGAGGTCCTTGATGGCGTCGGGGTTGAAGACTGAAAAGAACCCAAAGACGTGCGAGGAGTTGAAGATCGTCGCCTCGTCAAGCAAAATCAGGTTCTGGTCGGCGCCGCCACCGCGCACGTTGAACCCCGAAGCGCCCTCGCCGGCATTGGTAACGCCCGGAATCAGTAGGATCGACTTGAGCACATCGACCTCGCCCAGGACCACCGGCATTTTCTTGATGGTCTCGATCGAGAGTTTGGCGGTACTCATTTCGGCACGGCGGATATCGCTTCGCGGTTTTTCGTTGATGATTACCTCTTCCAATTGTTCACCCTCGACCGTGAGTTCAAGGTCGAGCCGCAGGTCTGCCGAAAGCGCGATTTCCTGCTGGAGGTCGGTGTAGCCAATTGACGATACGCGGATGGTGTAATTTCCCAACGGCAACGTGATCGAGTAAAAGCCGTACTCGTTGGTGACCGCGCCGGTATTCGCCTCCGGAATGAACACGCTTGCCCCGATAATCGTCTCGCGCGTTTGCGAATCGCGAACGGTCCCGCTCAGGGTCGCTTTTTGTGCCGACGCCGCCGAAAAGAGTAGCAGCATCGCAATGGCGAAAAAGTCCTTCATCAAAAAATAGTTAAAAAAAAGCTGCCGAAGCAGCTTTGTACTAGTTGAGCTTCCGCTCGAGGTTTTCCTTAATGGCGGCCAAAAAGCCTTCGGTCGTCAGGTAATCGTCGGCCGTGAGCCCTTCCGGTTTGACCAGCATCGCGAGGTCCTTGGTCATCTTGCCGCTTTCCACGGTGTCGATGCAGACCTGCTCGAGTGTGTTGCAAAAGTCAATGAGCTGCTGGTTTCCGTCGAGTTTGCCGCGGTGCTCCAATCCGCGAGTCCACGCGAAAATCGAGGCAATCGGGTTGGTCGATGTTGCCTTGCCCTGCTGGTGCTGGCGGTAGTGGCGCGTGACGGTTCCGTGGGCGGCTTCGGCCTCGACGGTCTTGCCATCGGGCGTGACCAAAACGGAGGTCATCAGCCCAAGCGAGCCGAATCCCTGCGCCACTGTATCCGATTGCACGTCGCCGTCGTAATTCTTGCACGCCCATACGAATCCGCCGTTCCACTTCATGGCAGAAGCCACCATGTCGTCAATCAAACGGTGCTCATAGGTCATGCCGTGCTTGTCGAACTCGACCTTATAATGTTGCTGGTAAACCTCTTCGAAAATATCCTTGAAACGGCCGTCGTAGGCCTTGAGGATCGTGTTCTTGGTAGAAAGGTAAAGCGGCCACTTTTTGGTGAGCGCCATCTGGAAACACGAATGCGCAAAACCGTAGATGCTCTCGTCGGTGTTGTACATGGACATCGCCACGCCATCACCATCAAAATTGTAAACGTCCCAGGTTTGGGTCTCGCCTGATTCGGAAGTGAAAGTCATTGTCAGCTTGCCCTTGCCCTTGATCACGGTGTCGGTCGCCTTGTACTGGTCGCCAAAGGCATGGCGCCCCACGACGATCGGTTTGGTCCAACCCTGAACATAGCGCGGCACGTTGCTCATGATGATGGGTTCGCGGAAAACGGTTCCGCCCACGATATTGCGGATGGTGCCGTTTGGCGACTTCCACATCTTGGAGAGGTTGAATTCCTTGACGCGCTCCTCATCGGGTGTAATGGTCGCACACTTGATGCCGACGTTGTATTGTTTGATGGCCTCCGCCGAATCGATGGTCACCTGATCCTTGGTGGCCTCGCGGTTCTCGATGCCGAGGTCGTAGTATTTGATATCGAGTTCCAGGTACGGAAGGATCAGCTGGTCCTTGATGAATTTCCAGATGATGCGGGTCATTTCGTCCCCGTCGAGTTCGACGATGGGATTGGCTACTTGAATTTTAGTCATGTGGTTTGTTTAAAGGAACACAAAGATAGGAAATGTACCAATTTTAAAATGTGTAAATATACCAATTCGGTCATCTCGAATATTATTCTTTGGGCGTTGCGCTTTGCGCCGGGCTCTTGGCTGCACGCGGTGCCTGCCTCGATCCCTAACGCGACAATACGGAAACAGCTTACCACCCAATAATAATTTTACCTAATTGGTATATTGGTACATTCATCAATTGGTACATTCAAAAAAAAATCCTGCTCATCGCAGGACATTTTTTGAAGTTACCTTCTCTTATCTTTAATCTTGGCCTTCTTACCGGTAAGCTCCCTGAAGTAGAAGATACGGGCGCGACGTACGTGGCCTTTCTTGTTGATCTCGATTTTCTGGAGCGCCGGAAGATTGACCGGGAAGATACGCTCCACACCAACTGAACCTGACATCTTGCGGATGGTGAAGGTTTCGGTGCTGCCGGTTCCGCGACGCTGGATCACAACGCCCTTGAAGAACTGGGTACGGGTTTTTTCGCCTTCCTTGATCTCGTAGTACACGGTGATGGTGTCACCCGCCCCGAATTCAGGAAAGTCTTTCTTGGTGATAAATTCGTCCTGGACGAACTTCATTAAATCTGCCATGATGGTAATTATTATGGTTTAAACCAGAGCAACGTTCACGATTCTCGCCAGAGGTTGGTCCAATGCGGGGCAAAAGTAAGTAAAATTTTGAATTTTGAATTTTAAATTTTGAATTATTTCAAAATCATAATTCGCTGATTGCCTGCTGTTTGATCATTCAAAATTCAAAACTTAAAATTTATAATTCTCCAAGAAGGTCTGGTCTTCTCGATTTTGTATGCTCGTAGGCCTTGTCCTCGCGCCATTTTTCGATGTTTTTGGCGTGGCCGCTAAGCAGTACATCAGGGACGCGCCAGCCCTTGTATTCGGCAGGGCGGGTGTAGACGGGTGGTGCGAGCAGGTTGTCCTGGAAACTGTCGGTGAGCGCCGAAGTTTCGTCGCTCAAAACGCCCGGGATCAGCCTTATCAGGGCATCGCATAAGATCAGCGCGCCAAGTTCGCCGCCGCTGAGGACGTAATCGCCTATTGAAATTTCCCTGGTGATGAAATGGTCGCGCACGCGTTGGTCAACTCCCTTGTAATGCCCGCACAGGATGATGATGTTTTTTAGAAGCGACATCTTGTTGGCCATTGGCTGGTTGAGCGTCTCGCCGTCGGGGGTCATGTAGATAATCTCGTCATACTCCCTTTCCGATTTTAATTTAGTTATGCAATCGTCAATTGGCTGGATCATCATAACCATGCCCGCGCCGCCGCCAAATTGGTAGTCGTCGACGTTCTTCTGCTTTTGCAGGGTGTAGTCGCGGAGGTTGTGGAAATGCACCTCGACCAGGCCTTTGTCAATGGCGCGTTTCATGATCGAGGCCTCAAAGGGGCTTCGGAGGAGGTCGGGGAGGACGGTGATTATATCAATACGCATGGAAAGAGGCCAATTTTAAATTTTAAATTTTAAATTTTGAATTTTGATCCGAGGCGTGAGCGAACTGAACTACCAACGGAAGGAAATTTTGAATAGAGCTGCAAATTTATCGGTAATAATTGAGACTGGCGGGGAAATGAGTGGGGGAGTGAAAAATTTGGTGGTTTCCTGTAAGGTATGGAGGAAGGGATGTGCAGCAAAATGAATTCGGTGACGATCGTTTAAGCTGTGGCGAATTCGGTGCTTGAAAACTTTCCTATTTCGTGTGTTGCCTCGTCCAAATTGTTAATAACTTCCTCCAAAATCAATTTTCCCGACAACCTCAAAGGTTTTAAAAACCTTTGAGGTGTGATTTACGGCAAAACCGCAATTCTTGTTAAGTGTTGATAACTTCCGATTTGCCTCAAAAGCTTATTAGTTGGCAATTATTACGTATTAATCATTAATTGCTTTGGTGCTGAAAACAATACCCATTCCCAATACTCGTCCTATGCTTGCACCGCGTCCCCTTCTTGGTCTTGCCCAAACATCGCGTTGTGGCCGTTTTTTCACCCTGCGCTTTCGAGCCGCTTGTGAAATTCCTTGCTGTTGAAGGACTGCAGATTTTGCACGGGTCAAGTCCCAGATCTGCGGCATCTGCCAGCGAAAGCGCTTTTGACATATTCTTGACCATCCGGCAGGTTGCGGTGTGGTATTTTTCTCCCGATGGCGTCCTGTAAACGGTCTGCGCTTTTACTGCGCCCGAAATCAAAAGCAGGAGTAGAAATTTCCTCATGGTTCAAAAATCTTAAATCAAAGATAATACTTTGGGGCGACGCGCCTTCGGACGCCTCAATCTTCGTAAATTCGCGCAACAAAATATTTATCATGGAAAACGGAATCTACGCAAAATTCAATACATCCAAGGGATCGATCCTTGTCAAACTAACCCATGACCGCACTCCGGGCACCGTCGGCAATTTCGTGGCGCTCGCAGAGGGCAATCTCGAGAACGGGGCACGTCCGCAGGGAAAACCGTTCTACGACGGGCTCAAGTTCCACCGCGTCATCCCGGACTTCATGATCCAGGGCGGTTGCCCACAGGGTATCGGTACGGGCGGCCCGGGCTATAAATTCGACGATGAATTCCATCCCGACCTGCGCCACGACTCGCCCGGTGTCCTCTCGATGGCCAACTCCGGTCCGGGAAGCAACGGCTCGCAGTTTTTCATTACCCATGTCGCGACGCCGTGGCTGGATGACAAGCATACGGTTTTTGGGAATGTAGTGGAAGGCCAGGTTGTCGTGGACTCCATAAAGCAGGGCGACGAAATCCAGAGCGTCGAAATTATCCGCGAGGGCGACGAGGCCAAAAACTGGAACGCGGTCGAGGCATTCCGCACATTTGAGGGTTCACGCGAGAAACGCATTGCAGCCGAACGCGCCGCCGCCGAGGAAAAAATGGAGAAGCTCGCCGCAGGATTCGACAAAACCGAAAGCGGGCTTCGCTACCAGATGATCCAAAAGGGCAACGGCAAGCAGGCCGAAAAAGGCCGTACCGTATCGGTGCACTATACCGGCTCGCTTGAGAACGGAAAAGTATTTGACAGCTCCTATTCTCGCAAAAAACCCATCGAATTCCCACTAGGCAAAGGCCATGTCATCGAAGGCTGGGACGAAGGCATCGCGCTCCTCAAGGTGGGCGACAAGGCCCGCTTCGTGATTCCGTCGCATCTGGGATACGGAAGCCAGGGCGCCGGTGGGGTCATTCCGCCGAATGCGACGCTGATTTTTGATGTGGAGTTGATGGACGTGAAATAAGTCGTCAGTCGTCAGTCGTCAGTCGTCAGTCATCAGTCGTCATTTATCAGTAGTGTGGCGGGACGTCAGTGTTTGACCTGATTACCGATGAAATGTTCGTTCGACGTTCGACATTCGACATTCGACAAAAATGAAGAGCTACCTCTATATCTTCCTCCTCCTGACTTTGTCCGCCGCGGCGCAACAGCACTGCGGGTATGACTTCACGTCCTACGTGGTGCTGCAGGTCAAGGAGGAAGGTAAAAAGGAGTTCTTGAAAGGGCTGACGGTCACTTTGCTCGACGCCGATTCCAAACCCGCGGTCAATACCGATAACCGGTACAGCTGGACGGGCAAGGACAAGGTGCTGACGTTTTTTGAAAATTACAGGATTGGGGAGCGATGGTTTTTCCCGCATGCGGCCGAGAGTTACGTGTTGCAGGTAACCAACGAGTTCCCAGCCGATGAGATGCGCGTCCGCGTCGAGGATTCCGCCGGCGTTTACGCGTCAACCGAATTTCCGCTATACGCCTACAACATGTATGTTTTGTGTACGACCCAGGCGCAACAGGCCATGTCCTTCGGGCGTCGGACCAACAAGGCCGTTGAGGTTTTCCTCACCAAGAAATAATTACTTCCACTTGATCCCACAACCCATGCTGGGAAACTGCTCGCGGGTAAAAGTCCGGTTGAAGATGACCGCATCCAGCGCGCCGCGAAGGTCAGAGCCGCTCAATGGAATTCCGTTGCCGGGCCTCGATTCGTCGAGCCGCCCGCGGTAGAATAGTTTGGCCTGCGCGTCGAAAAGATAAAAATCGGGTGTGCAGGCGGCATCGAACGCACGCGCCACATCCTGCGACTCATCATAGAGATAGGGAAAATCGATGCGGTTCCGGAAGGCAAATTCCTTCATTTCCAGTGGCCCGTCCTGCGGGTATTGAACCGCGTCGTTGCTCGATATCGCCATAACGCCGATACCCAGGACGCGATAATCGTTCACGATCATCAGCACTTCGTCCAAAACATGGTGCACGTAGGGGCAGTGGTTGCAGATAAACATCACCAGCGTCCCTTTCTCGCCCCGCAAATCGTCAAAGGAATAATAATAATTTGAGTTGGTATCCGGCAGGCGGAATTCGGGTGCCGGCGTACCGAGCGGCAACATGTGGGATTCGGTTCTGGCCATTATCTGACAGTGGTTTTGTATTTTTTCACGATGCGGTACATGGGGTCAAGAATCACGATCTCATACGCTCCCGGAAACAGCCGGAGACAGGGTTGTTTTGTTGCCGAATGTTCCACTATATCCGCGGGAATGCCGCCTTTTTCAAATTCATCTTTTCGGTACGCCAATACGAGCGCGTTTTGCTTGCGATCGGTCTTGGGAAAATGTTCACTGCGGCCGGGAACCATCCAGTGCGGGCGCCCTTCGATGTCGATGAGATGCGGGTGGACAATGGAGAGATCGTATTGATCGGGGCGGCTGCTCCAGTACTTCCCATTGCGATCCATTAAAGTCCACGATCCTGCCGATGCCGACGCGCGTGCGAAAGGGTGGGAACTCTCAATATTACCGCGCGCCGAATGCCTCACCTGATCGATCGTCAGGGGGTCCATGCCGGTCAAATCCTTAAGC
>JAEWCF010000026.1 GCA_023390775.1 Bacteroidota bacterium
AGGTTGTCTCGATCGAACTTGACGAGGTGATGCGCCAGGAGTCCGAATCGGGCATCCTGTACAATGCGACTCTTTTGCGGGACATGCTTCGGGACGACGTGCTGCCCAATTTTACTTTCCGGCTCAAGGGTTTTAAGGATATTGTCAGGCTCTCGGACGGATACGATATCCAGGACGCCATCGAATCGGCCTATGGCAATTACAGCATCGAGGACACGGCATTCATCGTCCGTTCCAACAAGCGCGCCTACCTCTATAATCAGCAAATCCGAACGCGCGTGCTCGATCGCGAAAGCGAGCTCTCCACGGGGGATTACCTGATGGTGGTACGAAACAATTATTTCTGGCTCAAGGAGACCGATGAGGCGGGGTTCATTGCCAACGGCGACATCATCGAAGTCCTGGAAATATTTTCGATGAAGGAATTGTATGGATTCAATTTCGCACGGGTAAAGGTCCGGATGATCGATTACCCCAACCAGGCCCCGCTGGAAACCGTTTTGCTTCTGGATACGCTCGCGAGCGAATCTCCGGCGCTGACCCAGGAACAACACGATAGGCTTTATCGCGAGGTCATGGAGGACTATGCCGATGAACGGGCGCAATACCGCAAACTGCAAAAGATGCGGGAAAATGAGTATTTTAACGCGCTTCAGGTAAAATTTTCCTATGCCATTACCTGTCATAAATCGCAAGGCGGACAATGGAAAACCGTATTTATCGAACAGCCCTATCTGCCGGACGGAATCTCGCGCGAGTACATCCGTTGGCTCTACACCGCACTCACCCGGGCTCGGGACAAAGTTTACCTGATCGGTTTCCCCGACGAATTTTTCCCGCAATGATTACCTTTGCCGCATGAAAATCATCGCGGTCATTCCGGCGCGGTTCGCCTCGAGCCGCTTCCACGCCAAACTTATGCAGGACCTGGGCGGCATGCCCGTAATTTCGCGGACCTACCTCGCGGCCGTGGGAACGGGGCTTTTTGACGAGGTATTGGTGGCGACCGATTCCGACGCGATAGCCGAAGAAATTATTTCGAGAGGTGGAAAAGCCTTCCGGAGCATCCGGCAGCACGAATCGGGGAGCGACCGGATCGCCGAAGCCGTGGCCGGGATCGATGCCGATATCGTGGTCAATGTCCAGGGAGACGAACCTTTTATAGATACCCAGGCGCTTTCGGCCTTGATTGAGGTTTTCAAAAATGACCCGAAGGGTGAAATTGACCTTGCATCGCTGATGGCGCCGATTTCGGAACCCGGGGACATTGCCAATCCCAATGTGGTAAAGGTCGTGACGGGAAGAGATAGATTTGCGCTCTATTTCTCAAGATCTCCGATCCCTTTTAACCGTGAGCCCGGGCATTCGACCGATTACTTTCGGCATATCGGGGTCTATGCGTTCCGGAAAAGGGCAATCGTGGAATTCGCACAAATGGACCCGACGCCACTTGAGCAGGCGGAAAAACTCGAACAGTTGCGGTATCTGGAATCGGGGCGAAAGATCAGGATGGTAATTACGGGGCATTCCGGGATCGGGATCGACACTCCCGAAGACCTTGAGCGCGCCAGAAAATTATGGATGTCCGGTAAAATTTAAGGAATCTTGCGGTAATTCCGCACGCTTGGTCTGGAAATATTTTTTGGAATGCAACCACTCCTATCCCTGTGAAAAGTTACGATTTATCCGCATAACCGAATGGCGGTAAATCCACCCAATTCAGTCCTGGGCATATAGGTAAAGGTAGGCTTCGACATTGTCCAGATAGGCTCCGTCGAATCCCGCCTCGATCACCTGGTCCAGATAACCTTGCGGTGAACCCATCAGGATCTTTTTCCAAGCCGGATCCCAGTATTTGACCCACGCCTCGTCCTTGTACCCGTGATAAGGCCTGTGAAGGAAATCCGGTGACCCGATTTTCCACGAAGGTTTCCAGTAAGGCCGCCAGTTTTCGGCCGCGCCGATGTTCACGTAGCCCAGAAGGATGCGCTTTCCGCCCTGGGGAAGCCTTTGCATCTTCGATATTTCATCGCGGGTGAAAGCCTCGCCGTGAAAAAAGAGGTCGATAATCGCGAGTTGGTAGGTGCTGTTGCTCACCGCGTCAATAAAGGCCTGCTTGTCGGCGTAGCGGGAGCCGTTGATCAGGTAAAGATAGTTTGACACCTGCCCGATTTCCTCGGCGGCCGGTCTCGCGGGCCTTCCGGGTATCTTCACATAGTCGAAATTGTCCCGCGTCCGCACCAGCGGTACAAATCCGTGGGTCTCGATGTTTTGTAACGCATTTGCCCCATCCGCCTTGTCCTGAACAAAATCGGAAACAAGTACTTTTTTGTGGCGCGAAAACGTATCGAGGATGGCCATGCGCAGCGAATCGGGTTCCAACGTACCGTTGTAGAAAAGGCCTTCGATGCCCATCGCGTCGATCGCATCGTTATATTTCGGATGCCGTCTGGAATAGGGATCGCCTTTTTCATAGAGGAGTTTGGCCGCGTTTTGCGGGACAATCAGAAATCCCGGGCGTTTCTTCTTCGCATATTGCGAGATTTCCACGACCAGGTCCTGCATTCGGGCGGCTGTCACCGGCACCGCTTCCCTTGTCGCATGGACGGGCCGCCGGTCAGGTCCGCAGGCGAGGATCGTCAGGATGAGGCCCGCTAAAACAATGCGATTCATCGCAACGTGGCGCCCACTTCCTGCTCGAGTTGGCCGCGAAGTTTCCCCATGACCTTGTCCACCTGCGCATCGGTCAGGGTCTTGGTATTATCCTGCAGGATGAAGCTTACCGCGTACGATTTTTTTCCCTGCGGAAGGTTGGGTCCGGAATACACGTCGAACAGGTTGATGTCCTTGAGCAGCGATTTCTCACTCTGCCTCGCAATCCTGTAGATCGAATCGAACGACACCCCTTCGTCCACCAGCAGCGCCAAATCGCGCCGGACTTCGGGATACCTCGGGATTTCGGAAAAACGTATCTTGTTGGTTATCAGTTTAAGTACAAAACCCCAATTGAAGTCTGCGTAGAATACTTCCTGACGGATGTCAAAATGCTTAAGAATGCTCTTTTTGACCGTTCCGAGTTCGACGATGACCGCATCGGCGGAGGTAATGGCAATGCCCTCGGCAAACGAATCGTTGTTCAAGGGCTGGTTCTGCACCTTATCGATCCCCAGCCTGGAAAGGATGGCCTGAACATACCCCTTGAACTGAAAAAAATCAGATGTTTTTTGCGGATTGGCCCAGGTTTCCTGTAACCGGTTCCCCGACAGGAAAAGCGCCAGGTGCTTGAACTCCTCGTACCCGCCTGGAAAATTGTGGTAGGTCTTGCCAAATTCAAACAATTTAAGGTCCTGGCTGCGGCGGTTGATGTTGTAGGCAATAGCCTCGAGGCCGGAGAACAGCATGGATTGCCGCATCGACGAAAGATCGTGGCTCAGCGGATTGAGCATCGTCACATTGTATTCCGGCTTCAGTGTGGAAGAGAGTTCGGCATATTGCGGCGAAGTCAGCGAATTGGCCATCATCTCGTTGAATCCGAGCGAAGTCAACTGGCCGGCGATGATGTTTTGCACCTTGTAATCCTCAGTGCGCGCCGAATACGATACCGTGGCATTGAATTTTTTGGTGAAATTGATGTTGTTGTACCCGTAAACGCGAAGGATTTCCTCGATCACGTCGATCTCGCGTTGAACGTCCACGCGATAGGCCGGCACGACCAAGCCAAGGCCCGCATCGGACATGCTGTTGACCTTGATGTCCAGCGAAACGAGGATTTTCTTGATGGTTTCCTTCGGCAATTCCTGCCCGATGACCTTGGCCACCTTATTGAAATTCAGGAAAACCGTATGCTCCTCGATCTTTTTGGGATAGACGTCCACGATATCCGAAGTCACTTCGCCGCCCGCGACCTCCAGGATCAGCAGTGCCGCGCGTTTCAGGGCGTATTCGGTGATGGTGGGATCGATGCCTCGCTCGAAACGGAAAGAAGCGTCGGTGGAAAGGCCATGGCGCTTGGCCGTCTTGCGGATGGTCACGGGATTGAAGTAGGCGCTTTCCAGGAAGATCGCGTTTGTGGTTTCGGTCACCGCCGAATTTTTTCCGCCAAAGACTCCCGCCATGCACAAGGGGCCCTTGTCATCGCAGATCATCAGGTCTTCTTCGTGGAGCGTGCGCTCTGCATCGTCCAGCGTGGTAAATTTGGTTCCCGCGGTGGCGGGCTTGACCGTGATTTTGCCGGTAATCTTCGCCGCATCGAAGGCATGCAGCGGCTGCCCGAGCTCGTGAAGCACGTAATTGGTCACGTCCACGATATTGTTTTTTGGCGTGAGGCCGATTGCCTTGAGCCTGTTTTGCAACCAATCGGGTGAAGGCTTGACCGAGACACTCGATATGGTCACCCCGCAATACCGTGGGGCCAGTTTGGCATCCTTGACATCCACATCGATCTTGAGCACGCGCTTGTCCACCTTGAATTTGGAGACCGACGGCGTGATCAGTTCCACGTGCACGTTCTTCTGCATCAACCCGGCCCTGAGGTCCCTCGCGACACCCATGTGGCTCATCGCATCCGCCCGGTTGGGTGTAAGCCCGATCTCAAATACCTCGTCATTCTCGATATTGAAGACCTTTGCGGCCGGCGTACCCGGTTTGAGCGAAGGGTCGAGTACCATGATGCCTTCATGCGAGGTCCCAAGCCCGAGTTCGTCTTCGGCGCAAATCATTCCGTGGCTGTCCTCGTCGCGGATGCGCCCTTTCTTGATCTGGAAAGGCTGCCCCTTATCGTCATATAAAGTGGTTCCGACCGTGGCTACCGGCACCTTTTGCCCGGGCGCGACATTGGCGGCCCCGCACACGATCTGCAACGGAACGCCATCGCCCAGGTCAACCTTGCAAACCTTCAGCCGGTCGGCATTGGGATGCTGCGCACAACTCAGTACATGGCCCACCACGATGCCTTCAAGGCCGCCCTTGACCGATTGGAAAGGTTCGACGGCTTCCACCTCAAGTCCGAGGTCGGTAAGCAGTGCGGCGGTTTCGGCCGATTTCCAGTCCGTTTTGATGAATTGCCTGAGCCAGTTGTACGAGATTTTCATGGATGCTTGATTACGGCGGCAAAGATAGCGATTCGACGGCGTTTTTACCCGAATGCGAAACGGGTATTTTTCAACATCCGCGCACAAAATCGTATAAGGATTAGGCGAATGCATGTAACGCATTTGCCGTTGGTATTGCGGACTTTTAAGAGGTTAAAATTAATACGCAAAATCATGGAAAACGGTAAGAAACACGCCCTTATCACGGGGGCAACGAGCGGAATCGGGTATGAACTCGCCAAACTATTCGCCAGGGACAATTACAATTTGGTGCTGGTGGCACGGAATGAGGAACTTCTAAAAACAACCGCCCGCGAGATGGAGCAGCTGGGCGAAATCCACACCCACATCATTGCTGCGGACCTTTTCGATCCGGGAGCTCCCGAAAAAATCTATTCGTTCACCCGCGATCACGACATTACGGTCGATGTGCTGGTCAACGATGCCGGCCAGGGTGAATGGGGCCGGTTTACCGAAACCGCCCTGCAACGCGAGCGCGACCTGATCCAGCTCAACATCGTGGCCCTTGTGAGCCTGACCAAATATTACCTCAAGGAAATGGAAGCCCGCAACAGCGGCAAGATCCTGCAACTTGCCTCTTCGGTTTCGAAAGCGCCGTCGCCCTTTCTTTCGGTTTACGCGGCGACAAAGGCTTTCGTACTTTCGTTTACCGAAGCCTTGATCGAAGAGATGAAGGATACCAACGTCACGCTGACCGCACTTCGCCCGGATGCCACCGACACCGATTTCTTCCACAAGGCTAAGGCGGAGAACACGGTCACCTATAAGGAAGCCTCGATGTATACGGCCGAGGAAGTTGCCAAAGCCGGTTACGAAGGCCTGATGGACGGGGATTCGGTCGTGATTCCCGGCTTCAAGAACAAAACCTATGATGTGCTCAACACGGTCTTGCCGGACAGCGCCGTGGCCAAGAACATGGCCAAGCAGATGGCGCCGAGCGATAAGGAGGGCGGCCGCAAACATACACAGCACGAACCTTCGGCGAGAGAGCGCAGGGCCATCAATGAAAAGCGGGGGATGGTAAACGGGGATGTTTTGTAACACGGCAGGCGCCTCGCCGTAAGAAGATGGCAGCTGTCTACTGAACACCTTCTCAACCTATTGATAAGAAAGGAATGAAAGCAATTTTTCATTCCTTTTTTTATAATTTCTATCCTATGCTTCTGAAAACCGTCAACCGTAAACCGTCAATCGTCAAATCAACTCCTCGACGTGCCGCCGGATATTTTCGCTCATCCGAAGCGTTGGCAGGTCGTTCGCATCGTCGCCAAATGGATCTTCGATTTCCTCCGCGATTAGCTCCAGGCTTGCCAGTACGTAAAAGATGAACACGACGACCGGCACGACATAGAACCCGAGGCTGAAAGCATAGCCAAACGGCAGGGTCATCACGTAGAAAAAGACGAACTTCTTAAGGAACGCGCTGTAAGAGTAGGGAATAGGGGTGTTCTTGATCCGCTCGCAGGCGCCGCAGATTTCGGTAAAGGAACGCAGCTCGTCATTGATTACGATCAACTGGTCGCCGGACAGGATCCCATCGGAATACAGGCCGTTGATTCGCTCGAACATGAGCGCAGCCACCTGGTTCGGCAGATGTTTTTGGGTATCGAGAACCAAAGCGGGATCGTCAAAGAGCGCATTGGCCGTACGTTCGCTTCCCAAATGGGCATGGAGCGCATGGGCATACTGCGGAATAATTTTCCTGAAGAAGTCCCGGTGCTGCGGATGGTTGGCGAGCATCGGTGAGAGTTTCAGCGCCAGGTTCCTGCTGTTATTGACAAGCCCGCCCCAGAGTTTTCGGCCTTCCCACCATCGATCATAGGCGGTATTGGTCCTGAAAACCAGCAGCAGCGAGATGACAAACCCCAGCATGCCGTGCATCAGGGTAATGTTCTTGACATAACTCGTGTCCGAAAGTTGCCAGTGCACCACTTCGAGATAGCCCACCAGGCCGGAATAGACGCCGATGGCGATCATAATGGGCAGCAGGGTGCGGAAGGTGTCCGCTTTGTGAAAACGGAAAATGAACGTGAACCAGTCCTTCGTATTATAGGAAATCATAGGCGCGGCTTTGGCGTAAAATAAGCGAAAAAATCAGAGACCCAGATTTCCCGAAAGTTCCCTGAGCGTGATTTCCGAAAGTTTCGCCTGGTACTGCGCATTGTAGAAACGCGCCCGGGCATTGATGTAATTGAGTTGCGCGGTCCTGAACTCAAGGGTCGGCACGGTCCCGATGCGGAATTTGTCCAACGTGATCCGCAAATTTTCCTGTGCGAGTTCCTGGTTGCGGCGCTCGATGTCGATCAGGCTGACATTGGCAAGATAGGTCTGAAAGGCCGATGTGATCTGCGAATCGATCGCGAGTTTTTGCCTCTCGATAAAGAGTTCGGCGTTTTCGACCTGTAATTTGGCCACCTTCTCGTTTCGGCGCTGGTTGAGCCCGTCAAAAAGGTTCATCGTCGCATTGAAGCCATAGCTGAAACCGCGCGAAGAGGCTTCCGTTGTAAACCCGAGCGAGGATTCCGACTCGTTCCAGATATACCCCGTATTGACCGTGACCACCGGATAGCGGCCGGAGCGCACCTGCCTGAGCTGGAGTTCCGCGATGCGTTTTGAAAGCACCTGCGCCTGGATCTGCGGGTTCTGTTCCGATGCGCGGTTGAGCAGGTCGGCCAAGGCGAGCGAGGGATCGACGGCAATGTTGTCGGTTACGGTGAATTCGGTTTGCGGATCGCGCCCCATCAGTTCATTTAGCCGGACGCGGGTGGCGGCGTATGTTTCCCTTTGCCGAAGCTGCGCTGTGATGTCGGTATTGAGGTCGACCTGTGCGTTGAGCACTTCAAGCTTGGCCGCCTTCCCGATCGTGTACCGGTTTTGGGCGGTTTCGACGCGTTGGCGAGAAATGACGATCGCGGTATCCAGGGCGGCAAGTTGTTGCTGTTGCTGGACAAGGTCGAAATAGGTTCCCATCAGGTCGCCGATTCCCGCCGTCATCGCCACGCGCAATTCGGCCTCGCTCAGTTTGCGGTTTTCCTTCAATTGATCGTACCGCGCGAACATCCCGAAGCCGTCAAAAATGGTCCATCCCAAATTAAAGCCGTAGTTCAGGGAGTTGTTCCGGGCATTGTCCAGCGTTATTACTTCTCCCGTCTGCCGCGTCTGGCTGGAATACTGTATGCTGTTGTTGTCGGTGGCAACGGCCTCAACCCGAGGGAGGAAACCCGCGTTGCCGATGGTCACGTTCGTGTCGTCGATCTTAAGGTCGTTGGCCGCGATGCGGATATCATAATTGTTCTCCAGGGCGATCTTGACCGCCTCTTCAAGCGTCAGGACTTCCTGCGAAAAAACGGTGACCGGAAGCAGGATCAGCGTGCAAATGAATGATTTAAGCCCCATGCGGCACCTCCTTTTCAAATTGTTCGATGTTGTCGAATTCGGGCCGGTGCTTTCGTTCGCGCGACCACATCAGGTAAATGGCCGGAATCACGAAAAGCGTCAGGATGAGCGAAAAAAGCGTTCCGCCCACAATCACCACTCCCATTCCGATACGGCTGGTGGATGCCGCTCCGAGCGACAGCGCAATCGGAAGCGCGCCCAGTGCGATGGTAAGGCTGGTCATCAAAATAGGGCGGAGGCGTGATTCCGCGGCCTCTGTGATGGCCTCATATTTTGATTTGCCCTGTTCGCGAAGCTGGTTCGCAAATTCGACGATCAGGATTCCGTTCTTGGTCACGAGCCCGATCAGCATGATGGTCCCGATCTGCGAAAAAATGTTCCAGGTCTGGTCGAACAGCCACAGCGACAGCAGCGCTCCGGCAACCGCCATCGGCACGGTCAGGATGATGATCAGCGGGTCGATGAAACTCTCAAACTGGGCTGCAAGGATCAAAAAGATCAGCAGGAGCGCCAACCCGAAGGCGAAAGCCGTGTTGGAATTCGATTCGACAAAATCGCGCGATTCCCCGCCAAGGTCGGTGGTGAAGGTTTCGTCCAAAACCTTTTCCCGGATGGATTCCATGGCGTCTATCCCGTCGCTGATGCTCTTGCCCGGTGCCAATCCCGCCGAGACCGTCGCCGACATGTACCGGTTGTTGTGATACAGTTGCGGAGGAGAACTTTGTTCCTCGACCGTGACCAGGTTGTCGAGCTGGATGAGTTCGCCCTTGTCGTTCTTGACAAAAATGGAAGTAAGGTCAACGGGTGCATCGCGATCCTTTTTGTCGAACTGGCCCATGACCTGGTATTGTTTGCCGTTCATCATGAAATAGCCGAAGCGCTGCCCGCTCAGCGAAAGCTGCAGCGTTTGCGCCACATCGATGACCGAAACGCCCAGGCTCTGCGCCTTTTCCCGATCGATGGTCACGTAGATTTCGGGTTTGTTGAACTTCAGGTTCACATCGACGTTGGAAAATGTGGGATTGTCCTCGGCGGCAGCCATGAACTGCGGAATCTTCTCTCTAAGCTTTTCGAAATTCGGGGCTTGGATAATGTATTGGATCGGTTGGCCACCGCGACGGTTCACCGCAATGGTTGGGGATTCCGAAACGTTGGTGCGCGCATCGGGATAACGCTTGGTCCATTTGCCCAATGCTTCGGCGATCTCGGCCTGGCTTCGTTCCCGCTCACCCGGTTCCACAAGCGCGATGCGGGCGCGGCCAGAATTTACCGACGCCGCCCCGAAACCCGGTGAGGTGATGATCAGCGCAACCTTTTTCTCGGGAATCGAATCGTTGATGAGTTGCGAGAGGTCCTGCATGAAGCGGTCCATGTATTCGTATGAGGCACCTTCGGGAGCCGTCGCATTGACGCTGACGAAACTTCGGTCGTCATACGGAGCGGTCTCCTTCTTCAAAACGGAAAAGAACAGCCAGATCAGGCCCAGGCAGGCGACTAGAATGGGGAAACTCAGCCATTTTCGGGCCATAAAGGACTTGAGCGAGCGGCTGTAGCTTTCGTTCATCCGCACGAAATATTTTTCGGTAACCTCGTAAAATTTGGAATGCTGTTGCTTGCCGCCCTTCATCAGGTAGGCGTTGAGCATCGGTGTCAGCGTGAGCGATACGAAGGCCGAGATCAGCACCGCCGCCCCGATGACCACGCCGAATTCGCGGAAGAGGCGACCTACAAAACCTTCCAGAAAGATCACGGGCAGGAATACGGCCGCGAGCGTGACCGAAATCGAGATGACCGCAAAGAAAATCTCGTTCGACCCCTTAATTGCGGCCTCGATCGGGGACATACCTTCCTCGACTTTCTTGAAAATATTTTCGGTGACCACGATGCCGTCGTCCACGACAAGGCCGGTAGCGAGCACGATCGCCAGGAGCGTGAGCACATTGACCGAGAAGCCCAGCATCCACATGATGAAAAACGTGGCGATGAGCGAAACGGGGATGTCGATCAGCGGCCTGAAGGCGATGGCCCAGTTGCGGAAGAACAGATAGATGATCAACACCACCAGGATGATCGAGATCACGAGTGTTTCCACAACCTCGTGGACGGCCTGCCGCACAAAAGTCGTGTTGTCGATGGCCACGTTCAGCTTGAAATCCTTGGGCAGGTCGCGTTTGAATTGGTCGAATTGGGTGTAAAAGGCGTCGGCTATGTCCAGATAATTCGTCCCCGGCTGCGGGATGATTGCCATACCCACCATCGGTTGCCCCGATTCGCTGAGTTTGGTTTCAAGGTTTTCGGCCTCGAGTGCAGCTTTCCCGATGTCGCTCAGCCTGACGATCTTCTCGCCCTGGGCCAGGATGATGATGTTGTTGAATTCTTCCTCGGTAGATAGGTTTCCGACCGTTTTTACCGTGAGCTCGGTATTGGCGCCCGTAAGTTTGCCCGATGGCAGCTCGACATTCTGCGCCGATAGCGCCGCCCGCACATCCGAAACCGTCAGGCCGTACGAGGCGAGTCGGACCGGATCGATCCACAGCCGCATCGCGTACTTTCGCTGCCCCCAGATCTGGACGCTCGAAACCCCGGGAATGGTCTGCAGGCGCGGGGCAATCACGTTGTCGGCATAATCCGAAAGCTCGAGCACGTTCTTGGTATCGCTCTGGACCGTCATGGTAATGATCGCCTCCGAATCGGCGTCGGCCTTTGAGACCACCGGCGGCGCATCGATATCCTGCGGAAGGCTGCGCACCGCCTGTGAAACCTTGTCGCGCACGTCATTGGCGGCTTCCTCCAGGTTTTTGTCGAGGTTGAATTCGATGGTGATATTGCTCGATCCCTGGTTGCTGGAAGACGAAATATTGCGGATGCCGTCGATGGAGTTGATGGCCTTTTCGAGCGGTTCGGTGATCTGCGATTCGATGATGTCGGCGTTGGCGCCCGTGTAATTGGTCCGTACCGAAATCTGCGCCGGGTCTATCGATGGGAATTCCCGGATTCCCAGATACGTATACCCGATGATGCCGAAGAGGATCAGCAACAGGTTCATGACGATGGTCAGGACGGGGCGCTTGATGCTGGTGGTGGATAAACTCATCTTAGCTCTTTTGCGGATTGGTGAGTTTTACCTTGACCGGGGCACCATCGCGCAGCGACATCACGCCCGTCACAAGGACCGTGTCGCCTGGTTTAAGCCCGGACGTGATCAGGACGTCCTTGTCGGTACGGGCGCCGGTCTCGACCACCACTTCCTTTGCGCTCCCGCCGCGGTCCACGAAGATTTTCTTCCCGTTTTGGATGGGAATGAGCGCTTCGGTGGGCACCAAAAGGGCATTTTCGATCCTGTCGAGCGGGAGTTCCACATTGGCAAACGTGCCCGGGATCAGTTTTCCTTCGGGATTCTCGGCAACGGCGCGAAGTCGAAGTGTTCGGGTGGCCACTTCCACCTCGGGTTCGACGGCGTAGATCCGGGCCGAAAAAGTATCGCGCGAGCCCGCGGTGGTAAAGGAAATGTTCTTTCCAGCGGTCATTTGGGAGGCGTACTTTTCAGGAATGGAGAAGGTGATCTTGACCTGCGCGGTGTTGACCAGTTTTGCGACGACCGTTTCGGGCGTGACGAAGGTGCCTTTGGAGATCGACCTCAACCCGATGGTCCCTGAAAACGGGGCACGCACCGTGGTTTTGGCCAATTGGGCGCGGATGAGTTGGGATTCGGATTGTGCCGAGCGGAAATCGGCGCTCGCAATGTCAAATTCCTCGCGGGAGATGGCTTCTTTTTCCAGGAGCAATTTGGCGCGCCTCGCATTTTCCGAAGCGAGTTGCTGCGCCGTGAGGGCCTTCGACAACTGCGCCCTCAACTCGAGATCGTTAACCTTAAAAAGCACCTGGCCCTTAGCGACTTTTGACCCCTCATTGAAATTGATGCTTTCCACGATGCCCGATACCTCACTGCGGATTTCGACCTGCTCATTGGCTTCTATAGATCCGCTTAGCGATAGGTTATCGGCGAAGGGTTGCGGCTTCAGGACCATTCCGGTCACCATCGACGGCATCTTGTTTTTTGGGCCTCCCTTGGGCTGGTCGCCATCCTGGCTGTTTTCGACGATGCGGTAAATCACAAGGGCAATAATGGCCAGGCCAAGCAGGGTGAAAATGAGGTGTTTTATCTTCATAAAGTCAGTGGAACAGGGCATTTGTCCGAGAGGACAAAGCTACTTTTTATAATCGGGAATGTTTTTTACAGTTAATGTTTATTTAACTTTTGTATATACAAACATTCATTCCCGGTACGCATCCTTCCGCTATGAAATGTAATTCCAGATATTTTTTTTGCGCGTCAGTTCCTCGAGTGCGATCCGGACACATCCGTTAACATCCCGGGCCAGTTGCGGGTCGTCCTGCAAAAGGTTGATCGCGTGTTGCCGTGCAAGCTGCAGGATTTCGCGGTCTTTGACCAGGTCGGCGATGCGCAGGGTAAGGATCCCGCTTTGCTGGGTGCCCATGAGATCGCCCGGCCCGCGAAGCTTGAGGTCGGTTTCGGCGATTTCGAAGCCATCGTTTGTGCGGACCATCGTTTCCATCCGCAGTTTGGAATCGTTGCTGAGCTTTTGGCCGGTCATCAGGATGCAGTAACTCTGGTCGGCGCCCCGGCCCACGCGTCCGCGAAGCTGGTGCAATTGAGACAAGCCGAACCTTTCGGCACTTTCAATGACCATCACGCTCGCATTGGGGACGTTGACCCCCACCTCAATGACCGTAGTGGCGACCATGATATTGGTCTTTCCCTGTGCGAAACGCGCCATTTCGGCATCCTTGTCGGCAGGTTTCATTTTTCCGTGCAATATCGATACTGAATATTGCGGCAGGGGGAAATCGCGCGAGATGCTCTCATACCCGTCCATCAGGTCCTTGTAATCCATCTTTTCGCTTTCCTGGATCAGGGGGTAGACGATGTAAACCTGGCGTCCCTTCGCGATCTCGTCCCTGAGGAATTTCCAGACGCGGAGCCGGTTGGTATCGAATCGGTGGACGGTTTGGATGGGCTTTCGGCCGGGAGGCAGTTCATCGATGACCGATATGTCCAGGTCGCCATACAGGCTCATGGCCAGGGTCCGGGGGATTGGCGTCGCGGTCATGACCAGCACGTGCGGCGGAATGTCGTTCTTGCGCCATAATTTTGAACGTTGCTCCACTCCAAAACGGTGCTGTTCGTCAATGATGGCAAGCCCCAGATTGTGGAATTTTACTTTTTCCTCCAGGAGTGCATGGGTCCCGATCAGGATGTGCAACGAACCATCTTCCAATGCGGAGTGGATTTCGGCCCGTTCGGAAGCCTTGGTGGAGCCTGTGAGCAGCCTGATCTGGATGCCGAGCGGCGAAGCCAAATCGGACAAGCCCTTGAAATGTTGCCCGGCGAGGATTTCGGTTGGGGCCATGAGGCAGGCCTGGAATCCGTTGTCGATCGCCAAAAGCATGCTCATGAAGGCGACGATTGTTTTCCCCGAACCCACATCGCCCTGGAGCAGGCGGTTCATTTGCGCGGGTTGCCCCATATCGTGCCGGATCTCCCTGATGACCCGCTTTTGCGCGCCCGTCAGTCCGAAGGGAAGGTGGTTTTGGTAAAAATCATTGAAAAGCGTCCCGACGTTTCCAAAGACATGCCCCTTGATCTTGTGCTTCCGCACCATGTTCTTGATCACGAGCTGCATCTGGATGAAGAACAGTTCCTCGAATTTCAATCGGTAACGCGCCTTCTCCACGCTCTCAAGGCTGCGCGGGAAGTGCACCTCGCGCATGGCCTGCGTCTTTGAGGGAAGTTCGAGCTGTGCAAGGAGCGACACCGGCAATGTTTCTTCAAACTGCGGCGTATTTTCAAGAAGGACCTGCTGGATCACCCTGGCCGTGACCCGGTTGGAAATCCCTTTGGAAGAGAGGGCTTCGGTGGAAGGGTAAATGGCCTGCAGGGCCGGCCTTCGGTTTTGGGTGTGCTCGGCGAGAGGTTCGATTTCCGGATGCACCATGCTGAAGGTCCCGTTGAAATAGCTGACCTTCCCGAAAATCACGATCGGAACCTGTGTCTTGAGGCTTTCCATCAGCCATTTGACTCCCTGGAACCAAATGAGCTCCATTTCTCCCGAACCGTCCACGAAAACGGCGACGAGCCTCTTTCCGCCGCGTTTTTGCTCCACCGTGCGAAGCGCCGTGATTTTCCCCGGAATCTGTACCTCGCCGGCCATATTGGGGCGGAGGTCGCCAATCTTGTAAAACCTGGTCCGGTCGACGTATCGGTGGGGGAATAGGTTGAGCAGGTCCCCGACAGTGTGGATACCCAATTCCTTGCGGAGCAAATCGCCGCGCGAAGGACCGACGCCTTTGAGGTATTCGACCGGGGTCCGCAAAAAGTCGCTCATCACTGATATTTGGGGCAAGTTAATGATATTTTGAGAATCAGATGTGCGGGAAACCCGTTGGCGAATTCCTTATTTTTGGTCCATGAAACGCTTCCTTCCTCTGTTCGCATTCTTTGTTTGTGCCCGGTCCTTTGGCCAAAACCCCGTTGTTGACTTCACTTCGCTGCACGCCGTGGTGGCGCCCGATCACGCCTCGCGATCCATCGAAGGGATGTGCACCTACGAATTCACGGTCCACGGACCGGCCGATACGATCCGGATCGACGCCCAAAAGATGCAGTTTCACAATGTCCGGGTAAACGGAAAGGCCGCCGGCCACACCGCATCGGCAAAACAATTCAAACTCTTCTCCGGGTTCAGGAAAGGCCGAAATACATTGTCCTTTGCCTACAGCGCGACGCCTTCGCAGACGCTGTATTTCACCGGTTCGGGCGACGATGCGCAATTCTGGACGCAGGGACAGGGCAAATATACCAGTCACTGGTTGCCGAGTTTTGACGACACGAACGAGAAATTGGTTTTCAATATTTCGGTGCTGTATGCCGATGGATTCGATGTGCTCTCGAACGGCAAGCTGCACAAAAAAGTCGAGGAGGGGGGCAAGGTCCGCTGGGACTTCAGGATGGAAAAGCCGATGAGTTCGTACCTGGCCATGATCGCCGGCGGCAAGTTCGCTTCCCAACGGCTGCAAAGCGCTTCTGGGGTGCCGCAAGTATTGTACTTCCGGCCCGCGGATCGGCACAGGTTCGAACCGACTTACCGGCATTCGGTGCGGATTTTTGACTTCCTCGAGCGGGAAATCGGCGTCCCTTATCCATGGAAAGTCTACCGCCAGGTCCCCGTCAGGGATTTTCTCTACGCCGGAATGGAAAACACGGCGGCAACCGTTTTCGCGCAGGAGTTGGTTGTGGACAGCATCGGATTCAACGACAAAAATTATATCAACGTCAATGCGCATGAACTGGCTCACCAATGGTTCGGCGATTTGGTCACGGCAAAATCGGGCGAGCACCATTGGTTGCAGGAAGGCTTTGCGACCTATTACGCGCTGCTGGCCGAACGCGACCTTTTTGGCGATGACCATTTTTACTTTAAGCTGTACGAAACCGCGTCCTCGCTCAGGCAAGCCTCGTTGAAGGACACGGTACCGATCCTGAGCACCAGGGCAAGTTCGTTGACCTATTATCAAAAGGGGGCCTGGGCCGTGCATGTTTTGCGGGAAAGCCTGGGCGCCGAAAAATTCCGCAAAGGGATTAAATCCTACCTTCTCAAATACGGATTCCGAAATGCGGACACCGACGATTTCCTCAAAGAAATGCAGGCCGCATCCGGGATTGACCTTTCTGATTTTAAGCGAGATTGGCTTGCCACGGGCGGGTTTCGGTTTGCCCAGGCGATTTCACTGTTGAAAAAAAATGGTTTCATGTCCAGGTACTTTGATCTGTTGGACCTGTCATCGGTACCCCTGGATCAAAAAAAAGGCGTGATTGCCGGGATTTTGTCTTCGGAGGTGTACCATCCGCTAAAGGAGGAAGCATTGTACCAGTTGGAGAATGTTGATTTTGCCGAGAAAAAGGACCTGATTGCCCTCGCCATGAAATCCGGGTGGGAGGTGAGGCAGGCCGTTGCCAGGACCCTGGGCAAGTTCCCGCCGGATTTTTATGATGAATACCGCACGCTCCTTGACGATAATTCCTTTATCACGCAGGAAATCGCCCTGAATGTCCTGTGGTCGCAGTTTCCCGAAAAACGCACCGAATTGTTGCAACACACCCGGGGCCGCGTCGGTTTCAACGATCGCAATCTTGAGATCCAATGGTTGGCGCTGGCGCTCTTGACCGACGGATTCGACACCGGCCAAAAAGTGGCGCATTACGACCGCCTTTTGCAACTGGCCGGGCCCGGGCAGGAATCGGCCACGCGGATGAATGCGATCAACAATCTGCTTTACCTCAGTCCGATGGATACCAATGTCCTGGACTTGCTTCCTTCCACGCTGGTCCATCACAAGTGGCAACTGACATCATTCGGAAGGGAAAAGATAAGATTGTTGCTCAAAAAACCTTCGGCGCGTGAGCATTTTGAAAAGATGTTATCGGCACTTCCCAAACCCGAACAAGCGCAATTGGCCCGTTTGCTCGATGAGAAGTAGGGTTTACTCATGTGCTTAAGACTATATTGATGAATGGTTTACATTTGATGAACCAATATGGCAAACCATGAAAAAAATCAAACTTATCGCGGCCATCTCAATGTTGGTACTCGCCGCGTGCGAGTCCAATGACGACGGCCCAAACAGCAACAATCCCGTAGACAGCTTCAGTGATAATTGGGGCGCGCAGGTCTCACGAAATTTTAGCGGCATAGTAGTGGACATCTCCGGTGACCCCATCGAGGGCGCGGCCATCAGGATAGGGTCCAGTACCGCACAGACCGACGCCAATGGCGTATTTTTTATCGATGGCGCCCAGGTCCATGCCGAATTTGCCTATGTGACGGCCACCAAGTCCGGTTTTCTGGACGGTTCGCGTGCCCTGGTTCCGATTTCCGGACGAAATGACATCAGGATAAAGATGATTCCCGCTACCGTGACGGCCACCGTAGCGGCGGGATCGGCCAGTGAGGTCGTTCATTCATCCGGGGCAAAGGTCAGCTTTGACGGATCGTTTGAAGACGAAGACGGAAACGCTTATTCCGGCAACGTGTCGGTCGTGATGTTCCAGTTGGCCTCCGCAAACCCCGAATTTTCCGAACTGATGCCGGGAATGCTCTACGGCCAGGACGAAAATGGCGGAGAGGCAGGATTAAGGACTTTTGGGATGATCAATGTCGAACTGCGCGGCAGCGCGGGGCAGAAACTCCAGATAGCGGATGGCCATACCGCCGATATTGAAATGCCCATCGATCCCTCGCAACTTGCGACGGCGCCGGAATCCATCCCGCTATGGCATTTTGATGCTGAAAGGGGATATTGGAAACAGGATGGGGCGGCGACACGGTCCGGAAATAAATATCTGGGCGAGGTGTCGCATTTTTCATGGTGGAACTGCGATGCCTATTCAACTGTTGTCCAACTCACTGTCACGGTCCAGGATGACTTAGGCACACCGATAGCCAATGCGGGCATCAAACTCGTGACGGCAAATGGTTTTACCTCATATATCCAATACACGTCCGCGAACGGCCAGGTTGGGGGATACGTTCCGGCCAATGAAATTATGACGCTTACGGTACACGATCAGTGCGGCGATGTGATCCACACGCAGACCATCGGTCCTTTTGCCGTCAATACCAATTTGGCGCCCATCACCCTTACATCGGCAATGGCCCAGGTCACCCAGATCCAGGGTACGCTACTTGAATGCGGTGGCAATCCTGTCTCAAACGGCTATGTCATCATTGATTTCAATGGACAGACCGGAACATTATCCGTTTCAAACGGTAACTTTTCGCTTAACACGTTCATATGCAGTTCAGGCGGCAGTTTCACCTTGCAAGGTTGGGATGTGGAAAACCTGCAGCAAACACCCGAAATGAATTATACGATGGTTTCGCCCGTGACCAACATCGGGACGCTGACGGCATGCGATACGGTGGACGAGTTCATTACCTATACGATCGACGGCGGGCCCCCAACAATGATCACCGGGCTATTCAATGCGACCGGAGGCACTGCGCAGGGAACGATCGGGCTGATGATTTCAAGCACTGTTGATGTTCCGGGCTTCTACCTTTGGGGCAATGTTTCGGTGCCCGGCGTATACTCGAACAATGAATTTTCAATCGAAGGGAGCGAGATCGGTTATATCGGGCCCAATACGGTCAATGATATGGTATACCAATTGAACAGCTACGGCGCGGTAGGCGAATACATCGACATGACCTTTAACGGAAATTATGAATACCAGGGGACAACACGGGCCTTAAGCGGTGTGATCCACGTCAAAAGGGATCAATAGGACAATCCCGCAATCCCGTTTCAATTTAAAAGCCCGCTTTTTCGCGGGCTTTCTCATATCAGGTCCTTGACTTCGTTCTTGATGTAGGCCAGGGCGGCGCTGCTTGGCGTTGCTTTTTCAAAGGACGCTCCTAAAACCGTCTGGCGGTAGGTGTCGGCATCGGTCACGCCTTCTTCCGTCACGGCCTTTCGCAACATTTGGATGGTTGCATTCTTGGCGGTAGTGATATAGCCCCAGCATTCATCGGACACATAGATCTGTTGCGTAAGGTTGTGCTCATATTCCTGCTCGATCTGTGCGATGACCAGGTTCGCGTAATCGGATTTGTCATGAGAAATGGGGGCGATCCTCACCAGCAATTTTGCCGGATCGATCCGTTCCAGGAAGAGCGTCATCCTTTCATATGCCTGCAATTTGAGCGGCAGGGCATGTCGCTGGCTTTCCCGTCCCATCAGGAAACGGCGGCGTTTGTGTTCATTCTCGACAAACATCCTGAAGAAATTATAGGCAACCGCTCCCGTGATCAGCGCCGGCAGTGTGTAGAAAAGCAATTCAAGCAATTTATCGGTGTCCATATCGTATTTTTTCCCAAATGTAAGGCCTATTTATTTTTGCGGCAAAACCGCAATGCCGCAAAAGTTTTTCACATTTGATTTGCGTATGCGGCGCTGGATTATCTTAGCGAAAAAAATCACGATGGCAAGATTGCTGATTTTCATCCTTTTGCCGATTTTCTCGTCGGCGCAATCCTTTGTGATCCGCGGTAAGATCATCGATTCGGGGAGCGGGGAGCCGGTCATTGCAGCCACTGTCGGCGTAAAAAATTCATTCCAGGGAGCCATCTCAAATGACGAGGGAATGTTCCAATTGTCGGTCCAGAAAGGGCAGGCCATCGCGATTTCGAGCATGGGTTATAAAGGCCGGGAAATTCCCGTTACGGAATTTGATTCGGCACTGACCGAAATCCGCCTCGAGCCCGATAATCAGATCCTCGAAGAAGTGATCGTGACGGGGATGCCGATCGAGGAACTGCTCAAGAAGGTCGTAAGGACAAGTAAGGCGCGCTTCAACAAGCCGATCCTTTTGTCCACATACTATCGGGAATTCTCGAAACTGAACGACAAGACCACCAAATTCGCGGACGGAATCCTGGACTATTACGTCAGCGGGAAGGGGAAAACCACGACCGATTTGATCGTCAGGCAGAGCAGGGCCGCGCGCATCACAACCCCTGATGATGATTTCGACCCCGATACTTTCATGCATCTTCAAAAGCGGATTGCCACCAATTACGAACTGTCTTTCCTTGAAAAAGTCCTGCTTAAAGGCAACCGGCACCTGCACTACGATCTATCCTTGCGAAGCCGCAAGACAGAGCAGGGAAAGGACGTTTACGTGATCGGCATACAGCCCAAACCCGAAACTACCCAACCGCTTTTTACGGGCAGCATCAGCTTTGATCCCGAAACCAAAATCATCTACGCCTACGATCTTCGCTTTGCGGATTCATACAAGCAATTCAGCAAACAGCTCAGCATACTTGGGTATAAAATCCGGCTTCTGGACCAGGACATCAGGTCCACGTATGCACTTGTGAACGGCCATTATTACCTGCTCTATAGTTCGGCGGGGGGCAGGGTATCGATTTTCAACAAAAGAAAAGGGCTGGACGAGGTGATCTCGGCAAAATCGGACCTTATCACCATCGATTTTGCCAGGGACGCGCCCGGCTATGACAAAAATGGCATTTATCGCGGCAAGAACCTCTACGCACGGGGCAATCGATACAGCGAACCCTTTTGGAACAAGGGTGGCGCGATGATCATGACCGCCGAGGAGGAAGCCATCATCAAAAAGCTTGAAAAGGAGGCGGCGCAAAAGGTTCCGCAGCCCTGATATTTGGCTTTTGACCACGAGGCCAATTGCGTATTTTTGCACTTTATGGAGCATTACATCAACCAGCTTAACGAAGCCCAGCGTAAACCCGTTTTGCAGAAGGACGGGCCAATGATCATCATTGCGGGGGCGGGATCGGGAAAAACACGCGTTTTGACCATCAGGATCGCCTACCTGATGAGCCAGGGCGTCGATGCCTTCAATATCCTTGCGCTGACCTTCACCAACAAGGCTGCCCGTGAGATGAAAAGCAGGATTTCGGATATTGTGGGCTCAACCGAGGCAAAGAATCTGTGGATGGGAACGTTCCACTCGGTTTTTGCGCGGATCCTGCGGGCCGAATCGGACAAGCTCGGCTATCCCTCAAACTTCACGATATACGATACTCAGGATTCGGTGCGGCTCATCGGCGCGATCATCAAGGAAATGCAACTCGACAAGGATGTCTACAAGGCCAAGCAGGTTTTCGGCCGTATTTCGTCATACAAAAACAGCCTGATCACGGTCAAGGCGTATTTCAACAATCCCGAACTTCAGGAAGCCGACGCCATGTCCAAAAAGCCCAGGCTCGGAGAGATCTACGCCAATTACGTGGACCGATGCTTTAAGTCGGGGGCGATGGATTTCGACGACCTTCTGCTCAAGACAAACGAGCTTCTCAACCGTTTTCCCGACGTGCTGGCCAAATACCAGAAGCGCTTCAAATACATTCTCGTGGACGAGTACCAGGACACCAACCATTCGCAATACCTGATCGTGCGCGCGCTTTCCGACCGCTTCCAGAACATCTGCGTGGTGGGCGACGATGCGCAGAGCATCTACGCCTTCCGCGGGGCGAACATCAACAACATCCTGAATTTCCAGAAGGATTACGACAACGTACAGACC